>NZ_LUKQ02000168.1 GCF_001647025.1 Endozoicomonas atrinae | reverse complement strand
GCAATGGCAAAGGAACCACTGTCGGATAATGTGGTGGTGTTTTCACCGGTGCCGCCATCCACAATCTCGGTCACCGCGCCGGTGACATCGGTGGCCGCAGTAATGGTCGGTACATCATTGGTGCCGGTGATGGTCACGGTGACCTGCTGATCCACGGTGCCGCCGTTGCCATCGTTGACCGTGACGGTGTAGGTCTGGGTCAGCACCTGACCCGCGGCCAGGTCATCAATATCGGCATCGGGGACACTGAAGGTCCAGTCCACCTGCCCGGTGCCGTCACTGGTGGTGTTGTTGTTGACCGTTGGGGTAAAGGTGCCGAGATAGCCGCTGGTGTCGGAGGTGACACTGACGGTCTGGACATCGGTGAGGTCCACATCAGCAATGGCAAAGGAACCACTGTCGGATAATGTGGTAGTGTTTTCACCGGTGCCGCCATCCACAATCTCGGTCACCGCGCCGGTGACATCGGTGGCTGCAGTAATGGTCGGTACATCATTGGTGCCGGTGATGGTAATGGTGGTGATGGCATCCGATGTCAAACCACCATCGTCACTCATGATGTAATGAATGATGATGGTTGTGGACTCGCCGGTTGCCAGATAATCAAAATCAGCCCCGGGGGTAAACTGCAGCCGGTTATCGACAATGGCGATAGAACCCTGGCCGGTAATTAGATTACCAAGGCTATCGACAATTTCAGCACTGTTCAGGTTAAAGTTGGCAGGGTTATCATTCAGATCTTGATCGATGTCATTTGCCAACACATCGATAGTCAGTATCTGGTTTGTATGAGTGTCTGCAATATCATCCCGGGCTTCAGGTGCATCATTGATATCGTTAATGGAAATGTTAACAGCAGCAGTTTCACTGAAACCTGATTGATTGGTTACTTCTACGGTTAAGCTATAGCTATCCCTGCTTTCATGGTCCAGAGGGCCTGTAACAATAATCTCACCAGTCGCAGGTCTGATGGCAAATGTATTGTCTTCATTGCCTCCTGTTATGGTAAACGTTAGATCGACAGCGTTATTCTGACTATCAACCAGAACCTGACCTATAACGGTGGAACCATCTGTCAAGGTGTTTTCATTAACATCAAAGCTTTGATTTTCGATAGCAATAACATTGCTGACGGGAACAAGCGTTGGAATTTGTTGATCGTTTTGAATGCCTGAAAGGCTTAACGTACTGAACCCCAGTGGAGACAGCTCTTCAGCCTGAGGTTGAGTTTCAGCACTATTTTCCTTCTCAATAATGACACTTTGAGAAAGAGCTCTTGACTCAATTTCATTACTATCTTGCTGGTTTGGTTTATTCTGCTCTAAATCTGCTGTTTGTTCTTTTGGGGCATCAGCACCTTGCTCATTAGCATCACCAGAGGCCGCTGACTCATAATCATTGATAAGGTCAGGTCCCATCACCACTTGCTGCACTATGGGAATGGTATATGTCAGTCCATTTACCAAAGTAATGACTATGTCTGCGCCTGAGTCATTATCGATGATTTCATTTAGGAAAATAGGATCGCCGGGATTGATGGTTCGAGCATTCCCATTAGAATCAGTGACTTTGATAGGCTGGTTAGCACTTTTCAAAAAGCCTATTATCTGACCGGCAGAGTTTGGAGTCATTAAACTGTCCGTCCTGGATAAAATTCCTGCATTTAATCTATTAATTGTAGCTGAATAATATATATTCAGTTTCTTTGGTAATTATTTGATTTAATTGTTTTTTTAGTTTGTGCAGCGTTTTGATGATGGCTGGTTCGCAACATAGTGTTTTATCCGGCGAAAAAAAAACCTCTGTTCAGTGTATGAACAGAGGTTTTTGATTACAGAACTTTTAGTGGCGACGCTGATTCTAATTTATTGATAATCCTGAATATCTGGGCATGAGCAGATAAAGTTTCGGTCTCCATAAACGTTGTCGATTCGATTTGCCGCAGGCCAGTATTTCGCCTTATGGCTGTAGGGAGAAGGGAATGCAGCCACTTTCCTGCTGTAGGGGCGATGCCACCCCTCTTCAGCAAGGTCTTCCATGGTATGTGGAGCATTTATCAGGGGATTGTTGTCCTTGGGCCATACACCGCTGGCGACCTGGTCAATTTCCTTCCTGATTGAGATCATTGCGTCAATAAACCGATCTATTTCTTCCATGGATTCAGACTCGGTTGGTTCTATCATCAGGGTGCCGGCAACCGGGAAAGACATGGTTGGGGCGTGGAAACCATAATCCATAAGACGTTTGGCAATATCTTCTTCGGTAATACCACAGGCTTCTTTGATAGGGCGAATATCAATGATGCATTCGTGAGCAACATGATGGTTTCTGCCCTGATAGAGAATCTGATAATGATCGCCCAGCCGTTTTGCCATGTAGTTGGCGTGAAGGATGGCCAGTTCTGTCGACTCCCTTAACCCCTTGCTGCCCAGCATGGTGATATACATCCAGCTGATGGGCAGTATGGATGAGCTGCCGAACGGTGCAGCGGATACGGCACCAATGCCTTCATTATGGTCTTCAATCGGACTCACCGAATGATTAGGCAGGTAAGGTGCCAAATGGCTCTTGACGCCGATGGGACCCATGCCCGGACCACCACCACCGTGTGGAATGGCAAAAGTCTTGTGCAGATTGAGATGAGAAACATCGGAGCCGATATCGCCTGGACGGGAGACGCCGACCATGGCGTTCATATTGGCGCCATCCATATAGACCTGACCACCATGATCATGAATGATCTGGCAGATGGTGCGTATCTCTTCTTCGTATACCCCATGGGTTGACGGGTAGGTCACCATTAGGGCGGACAGGCGGTCACTGTATTCTTCAGCTTTGGCCTTCAAGTCATCGACATCCACATTGCCGTTGTTATCACAGGCGACAATGATGATTTTCATGCCGAGCATGGCCGCAGAAGCTGGATTAGTGCCGTGAGCAGAAGAGGGGATCAGGCAAACATCACGGTGCTCCTGCTGGTTTGCCCTCTGATGATTACGGATAGCCAACAGGCCTGCGTATTCCCCCTGGGCTCCGGAGTTTGGCTGCATGGAAATGGCGTCATAACCGGTAATCTCTATCAGAGCCTGCTCCAGTTGCCGGATCATGGTCAGGTAACCTGGAACCTGATCTTTCGGAGTGAAGGGGTGAATACTGGAAAATTCTGGCCAGGAAACCGGCAGCATTTCTGCAGCGGCATTGAGCTTCATGGTACATGACCCCAGTGGAATCATGCCGTGCACCAGCGAGTAATCCTTGTTTTCCAGTTGCTTCAGGTAACGCATCATATCCGTTTCTGAGTGATGACTGTTGAAAACAGGGTGACTCAGAATACTGTCTGAGCGCCGTAGTTCTGATGAGAGCCCGATAGCGCTCTGGGTATGTGACAGTTGGCTGTTATTGGCTGCAATCTGGCGGTCAATGGATGCAATATTCAGCTCTTTTCCTTTACCCATAAAGATATTGAAAAGCTCAATAATGTCTTCGGAGCGAGAGGTTTCATCAAGGCTTACACCTAGTCGGTCAGAGCCTATACGACGCAGATTGCAACCATATTTGAGCGCACGCTGGATAATGGTTTCCTGCTCACTGCCAACCTTGAAGGTCAGGGTATCAAAGAAGGTATGGTTACACTGGAAGCCCATTTCAGTGAGTCCATGATGGAGAATCTGGGTCAGACGGTGGATGCGTTCTGCGATGGTTTTTAACCCTTCCGGACCATGGTAAACCGCATAAGCGGCAGCCATGTTCGCCAGCAGTGCCTGAGCAGTGCAGATGTTGGAGGTCGCTTTTTCCCGACGAATATGTTGCTCACGGGTCTGCATTGCCATACGCAGAGCCGTATTGCCACGGCTGTCTTTGGATACACCAATAATCCGGCCGGGTACTGAACGTTTCAGTTTACCGGTTGTAGCAAAAAAGGCAGCGTGGGGACCACCAAAGCCCATTGGCACACCAAATCGCTGACTGTTACCCAGTACAATGTCAGCTCCGAGCTCTCCGGGTGATTTCAGCAATGTAAGGGCCAGCAGGTCAGTGGCTACTGAAACCATGGCACCCTGTTGCCGGGCAATGGTCACAACGCTCTCTATATCGGTGATGTTACCGTAAGTCCCCGGGTATTGAAGCTGCACACCAAATACATCGTGGTCGTTGAGCTCGGTGTAAGGGTTGCCAACGATGACGTTGATTCCCAACCAGTCGGCACGGGTTTTTATTACATCAATAGTCTGAGGGTGAACATCATCGGCAACAAAGAAGGTTTGAGAGGCAGCTTTGCTTCGTCCAACACTTCTCAAACACAGGGTCATGGCTTCCGCAGCGGCAGTGGCTTCGTCCAATAGCGAGGCATTGGCAACCTCCATGCCTGTAAGGTCCATAACCATCTGCTGAAAATTCAGCAGCATTTCCAGCCGCCCCTGGGAAATTTCTGGTTGATAAGGGGTATAAGCAGTATACCAACCCGGGTTTTCCAGTAGGTTACGCAGAATGACATTGGGTACTTCGGTATTGTGATATCCCATGCCAATGTACGACTTATTTACTGTATTTTGTCTGGCAAGGGCATGAAGCTGGGCAAGCGCCTGCTGTTCGGTTTTCCCCTGGGGAAGTTCTAACTCCCGCTTTAATCGGATACTGCCCGGAACGGTTTCATTGATCAGCTCTGCCAGCGACGTGAGTCCGAGACTTTCCAGCATGGCCTGCTGCTCCTGCTGGTCAGAACCAATATGACGATGGGTAAAAGCATCGTTATGTTCCAGTTCTGCCAGTGTCGGCAGAGTAGACGTGTGTTCAACGGCCATGTTGTAGTCCTGTTTTCACTCTTACGTTGGTTTTAATAAAAATTATTTGAGCTGGCTGCTTATACCAATTGCACTTTCTAACTCCCTATTGCGCTAACGGCCTGAAGTGTATTCCTGCGTTGAAGTTCCTTGCCATAGCTACGGCTATGACTCGTCGCTTCGCCTTTATGCCCTTTAGGGTATTGTCTTACACTCCCGTCCATCATGCTCATAACGGGTTTAGAAAGTTTAATTGGTATTAGTTTTCAATCACTCTTGCCAGCATTGGAAATAAAAGACAAATGTTGTTTTTAACGGCTTTGTTTCAATGCACTCTCAGCACATCACGACATTAACTGCCAGCCCTCCGGTGGCGGTCTCTTTGTATTTATCCTGCATATCCAGCCCCGTCTGGCGCATGGTTTCAATCACGTCATCAAGCGATACCCGGTGCTGTCCATCGCCTTTCATGGCCAGACGGGCTGCGTTGATTGCCTTAACGGCTCCCATGGTATTGCGCTCAATACAGGGAACCTGTACCAGTCCGGCGATAGGGTCACAGGTCAGGCCCAGGTTGTGCTCCATACCTATTTCAGCGGCATTTTCAATCTGGCGGTTATTTCCCCCCATCACAGCGCAGAGAGCACCTGCCGCCATGGAACAGGCAACCCCGATTTCTCCCTGACAACCTACTTCGGCTGCAGAGATTGATGCGTTCTTTTTATAGAGCATGCCAATGGCTGCAGCAGTTGCCAGAAAGGTACAAATACCTTCTTCATTGCTACCTGGGACAAAACGATCGTAATAGGTAAGAACCGCTGGAATAACGCCAGCTGCACCATTGGTTGGTGCGGTAACGACACGACCACCAACGGCGTTCTCTTCATTGACGGCTATGGCAAACAGATTGACCCAGTCCATGACTTCAAGGTGATCCTGCTGGTCTCTTGGGCGATTTAACAGTTCCTGATGCAATTGATGTGCACGACGTCTGACGTTAAGTCCGCCAGGAAGAATGCCTGTCTGTTCACAGCCGCGGTTTATGCAGCTGTCCATTACCTGCCAGATATTCATCAACGCCTGTTGAATATTGTCAGCTCTTCCAAGATGTTTTTCATTTTCCAGAACTATTTCACTGATGGAGAGTCCGGTTCTATCTCCGATGTTCAGAAGGTCCTGGGCATTATTAAATGGAAAGGGAACCTGAATTTCCGTTGCAGAAATCATCTGATCTGTTTCCTGCTCATTCAGTACAAAGCCTCCGCCCACGGAGTAATAATTGTCATGAAAAAGCTCAAGGCCTGCTTCATCAAAAGCTCTCAGCGTCATGCCATTAGGGTGCTTGGGAAGGGAGTGGCCATTCAAAAAATGGAGGTGTTGATCTTCGACGAAAGGAATCGAATATTGGCTGGCCAGCAATAACTGGCCAGTCCCGCGGACATTGTTGATCAATCCGGGAGCCTGATCAGGATCCAGCAAATCAGGCTTTTCACCCATAAGCCCGAGGATCACGGCTGTATCGGTAGCATGGCCTGCGCCAGTCATGGCCAGAGAACCATAGAGTTCAATACGAATCTGACGGGTATTCTCAAGCTGGCCTTGCTGGAGCAGGGCATCAAGAAAGCGGTTGGCGGCGACCATCGGTCCCACGGTATGGGATGAGGAAGGACCTACACCGATCTTGAACAAATCGAGAATACTTAAGCTCATCGCCATGACTCCATTTGTTTGTATATTTTTGCGATATCTGCTTTAAGGCTTTTTTTTGTTATTTATCAATAAGAAATTGGTCAAACGATCAATTAACTGAAGGTTGCCTGGAACCAGAAATCAATGTGTTATTAACGGGTTTTTACCAAAAGATTCCTCTTTTCCTAAAGGAAAGCGTAACAATACCTTTCTTTCACATCAATAAAAAAGTTTCCAATAAGAAACAGGTTTTCACATAAAGGTTTTTTCCTGGCAGACCATGTATTATGGTCTTGGTTCGCCAAAGGCAATGCTCATAAGAATGGATGGCAAAGGGGGAAAGTGTGCCGGAATCAACGGATTTTCTTAAACAGGAACAACAGAGTAAGCCTGCGGTGGTAGTGACTCGCAGAGTTGGCGTTGATCAGAAGGGGGGGAGTCAACCAGAAGCGTCTGTAGCGCCACTGGAGCTGGGAAAGCGGGTCAAAGAAATTCGCTTGAGTCAGCAGTTGACACTTGAGGAGGCGAGTCAGAAAACCGGCCTGGCCCGCTCAACCCTGTCGAAAATCGAGAATGAGCAGATATCGCCCACGTTTACTGCGGTAACCAAGCTGGTAAATGGGCTGGGTATTGATATTCCTCAGCTATTCTCTCCAGTCAAGAAAACGGTTTCTGCGGGCGGTCGTAGAGATATTACCCGTCAGGGCGAAGGGCGTCTGCATCCTACCAGTACCTATGAGCATGAGTTGCTGGCTACAGAGCTTTCCGGTAAAAAGATGATACCCTATCGCACAACCGTCAGGGCTCGCTCATTTGACGAGTATGGAGAGTGGGTTCGACATGATGGTGAGGAGTTTTTACTGATCCTGCATGGCAGTATTGAACTCTATACCGAATATTATCAACCGGTCGAGCTGTTTGAAGGAGACAGTGCATACTATGATGCAGAGATGGGGCATGCCCTGGTTTCAACCAGTGATGATGATGCGGTGATTCTCTGGGTAACTGCCTGAATACTTTCCGTTTAATCCCTGATGATTATCCCCTGAGCAGGTGCTAGAATCCGGCCAAACTTTTAACCGGGATCTTTCTCAGAGCATCTTGCATAGAGCATAGACAAAGGTGGTTATCCTTTCGTACCACTCAGTGTGGCATTGTATAGAGAGCACTCCTGAGATTGAGCCACGCCGTATTAAACACTTTCAGGAGTTTCACTTGCTTTCCCGATCTCTGAAACGATCATTGATACCTGCCATCATTCTGATAGTGGCTGTATTTCTGGTATTGAGTACGCGACCCAGGCTTTATAGCTTTCAGGGGCAGATCATGGGAACGACCTATAACGTCAGTTATGTAGCCACCCTGTTCAGTCATCCGGTAAAGGATGTGTCCAGGGTAGTGCATGATGCACTGTCTGATGTCGATCAGCGGATGTCAACCTATAAGCCTGACTCTGAGCTGATGCAGTTTAACCGGGCCCCGGTAGGAGAGCCATTTAAGCTGTCCAGTGATATTGTTCAGCTGGTTCAGGAAGCTCAGGAGATTTCTGATATATCAGATGGAGCCTACGATATTACAGTCGGGCCCCTGGTGAACCTGTGGGGCTTCGGGCCAACGCAATGGGCTGCCGTCAAAGAGAGCCAAGATGATGATAGTGACTCTCACCAGTTGGCAAATGCGCCAGAATTTGTCAAATGGATTGAGGATCAATATCCGGGCCATATTCCGGATGAAACCGCTATTCAGGAAGCCCTTGCCAAGGTTGGTTATCAGAGTTTGACTGTGGATACTGAAGGCTCAACGCTGACCCGGGAAAAGGAATTGTTTGTTGATCTGAGCTCTATAGCCAAGGGCTATGGTGTTGATCGGGCAGCAGCAGCTCTCAGAGCTCAGGGTATTGAGGACTTTATAGTAGAGGTTGGTGGTGAAGTCCTGGTTCAGGGGGTCAAACCTAATGGTAAACTCTGGCGACTGGCGGTCATTGGTCCTGAAATGGGAAAAAACGGAGTGTCAGCATTGGTAGAGCCTTTGGACAAGGCGCTGGCAACCTCTGGCGATTATCTGAATTTTTTTGAAGTAGATGGTAAACGTTACTCACATACCATTAATCCGGTCACCGGGTGGCCTGAAGCCAAGCGGGTAGCGGAAGTGGCGGTCATTGCCGATACATCGGCCCGAGCCGATGCGCTCGCAACCATGTTTATGGTGCTGGGTGATGAGAAAGGGTTGGAGCTGGCGAATAGACTGGGTATTGCGGCTCGTTTTGCCTATTATACGGATGAAGGATTTGAAACTGTAACCAGCGAGGTCTTTAAGCCTTACTTGGTTAAACAGCCATGAGCGGAAAATACCGTTTCAATCAACAGGCCCCAGGTATCGCCTGAATCAGCGGTATTTCATGGTAAATAATGGAGGAATCAGTTATGACAATTATGCTGATTACATTTTGTACTTTTCTGGTGCTCATTGCGGCTATGGCAGTGGGTGTAATTTTTGCCAATAAACCAATTAAAGGCTCCTGTGGCGGCCTCAGCAATCTTGGTTTGAAAGACAGCTGTGTCATTTGTGGTGGTGGAGACAAAACAGATCCTCTATCCGAGATGAGTGATGACCTGTTTTATGACGCCACTGCTTCAAATACGAGTAAAAAGGCGTAATCTCTTCTCACCTGGTTTGTTTTTTGCTGGGTGCTGACACCAGAGATGGTAAAAGCCTCTGGTGTTATGCCTTCTGGGCACTTCAGATTTAAGCTGTAAAGAAGAATAAACAGATAATGTGTTTAACCGGGGGAATCGAATAGATGGGTGTCAGTAAATACGATTTGGTCATCCTTGGGTCGGGACCTGCGGGAGAAGGGGCGGCAATGAATGCCGTCAAACTCGGTAAAAAGGTCGCCGTTGTCGAGCAGTTCAACTTCGTCGGCGGTAGCTGTACTCACTTAGGTACGATTCCATCCAAGGCCCTGCGTCACTCTGTCAAACAGATCATGGATTTCAATACCAACTCCATGTTTCGTGAGATAGGTGATCCCCGATGGTTTAGCTTTCCCAAGGTATTGAAAAGGGCTGAATCGGTGATTCAGAAGCAGGTACAGTCCCGTACCATGTACTATGCCCGGAATCGCATTGATCTTTACTTCGGTCGTGGTGCCTTTATCGATGAGCATACCCTGGAGGTAACTGAGCCCAGTGGGAATACAGAACGCCTCTTCGGATCCAACTTTCTGATCGCCACGGGGTCCCGTCCCTATCATCCACCGGGTGTTGATTTTCACCACCCCAGGGTTTTTGACAGTGATACCATTCTGGAGCTGTCATCTACACCACGACGTATGATTATCTATGGTGCCGGTGTTATCGGGTCTGAATACGCCTCGATTTTCTCTGGTCTGGGCGTGCTGGTGGATCTGATTGATACCCGTGAGCGGCTTCTGTCGTTCCTTGATAAAGAAATTTCGGACGCACTTGGTTACCAGCTGCGTAAAATGAACGTCATTATTCGTCATAATGAAGAGTTTCAGAAGCTTGAGACCATGGATGATGGTGTGGTGTTACATCTGAAATCAGGTAAAAAACTCAAGGCGGATATGTTGCTCTGGGCTAATGGCCGGGCAGGGAATACCCAGGCAATGGGGCTGGAAATGATCGGCCTTAAGCCTGATGGTCGTGGACAGCTGAGTGTTAATGAAAGCTATCAGACCGCTTTACCCCATATTTATGCGGCGGGCGATGTGATTGGCTGGCCCAGTCTTGCCAGCGCTGCTTATGACCAGGGACGCTCAGCTGCTGCGCACCTGTGTAACAGCGAGGACTGGCACTTTGTAAATGAAGTTCCCACCGGGATTTACACCATTCCGGAAATCAGCTCCCTTGGCCGGACTGAAGAAGAACTGACGGCAGAGGCGGTTCCTTATGAGGTCGGTAAGGCATTTTTCTCCAGACTGGCCAGGGCTCAAATCACCGGTGAGGTGGTTGGAATGCTGAAGATCCTTTTTCATCGGGATACCCTGGAAGTGCTGGGTATTCACTGTTTTGGTGATCAGGCGTCGGAGATTGTCCATATCGGTCAGGCAGTGATGCGCCAGGAAGGTAAGGCCAATTCACTCCGTTACTTTCTGAATACCACATTTAACTACCCGACGATGGCGGAAGCCTACCGTGTTGCTGCCTTGGATGGGCTAAATCGGTTGTTTTGATCCTGTGTCCAGCTCCTGATTTCAGTTGCTTCTGGAGGGTATTCCCGCTGAACGCAACTGAAACTCTCTCCCTTTCTGATGACAACCGAGCCAGATGTATATTTTTCCCCACTGTAAAAATAACAAAACTGGCAGATAGCAATAGTTACAATGGCATGATTCTAGACTGCAAAGGGATATGCAGCTATGGGAAAAGGACCTACTTTTTTTTCAAAATCACATAAAGTGTATGCTCCACTGCAGGAACAAGTATCTCCAAAAGCTTCGGATAAGCAGAGGGGAAAGTCAGGGGCTTTTAACTGTTTTGGCAGAATTATACCCTGCAGGGCGGTTTCAGTAGAACCGATGATGCCTCGTGGAAATCGCGCTGAATTTATCAATTCTGGTGGATTTATTGATTTAACAGCGTCTCAATATGGTCATGAGCTGGATCATTGGCAGGAGAAAGTAGTCCGCATCAATCAAAGAATGGCGGAGAAAAGTGAGCCGGATAAACCCCATTCCTCACCTTCAATTACCGAACTCACTCTACTTGGCACCCATGATTCTGGTACATACACCATCAAATTTCCAAGGCTGAGTAAGGTGCCGGGGCTTAAGTATATTGCGAAAAAGCTTGAGGACTACTCTGTCACTCAAAACAAGACAATCGAAGGGCAGCTTAAATCCGGTGTTCGTTATCTTGATGTCAGAGCCAGGTCATCAAATACTGACAGTGGCTTTCGAATTCACCATGGAATTATCAATGGTAGTGACTTTGGTCCTGAGCTGGATCAACTCTTTGAGTTTGCCAGAGAACATCCAAATGAGATGGTGGTGGTCAAAATACAGTTTGACCATGATAAGGGTAAGTCACTTGATAAATTTTATGAAAAGTTCTTGCGGCCTAATGAAGACCTGCTGGTCAAGAAAAAAGGTGCAAATGGACATGCCCGAGGCTTGAGGGATATCAGGCCTGGTCATGAGCAAGGAAATATCGTGCTCATGACTAAAGATAAAAAAGATTATCTGCCCTCCAAGTACAGTGCGTGTTGGGATTACAAAACCAGTACTGTTACCAAGTGGGCCAATACGGCTGACACATCAGAACTGAAAAAAGCGAACAGAGAACTTCTTGAAAGAGGAGCCAAGGCAAGAGATGGGAAACTATTAATTAACCAGATGCAGAAAACATCACTGACAACAGTGCTTAAAAATAAAGATGCAAAAAAAACGCTTGAGGAACAGGCTGAATCTGTGAACTCAGAACTGGATGACTGGCTTGTTGCATGGAAAAGAAATGATAAGTCAATGCAGCCTAATATAATCAGCCTGGATTATTTTGACAAGTATGAGCAAGGCGAACTTAGGGCTCTTAGCATTGCAATGAATTTACCCGCAGATGTTGATGATGACCTGATCAAAGAAGAGTTTCCAGAAAGTGCAGAGCGAATAATTAGTGCTAGGAAAAGAATTACTGACTCTGAAAAAGTATCCCATGTAGTACAGGCAAAAGGTATTGCTGGACGGTTTAGGGCATTGGTTGATTATAAGAGCTGGCATTTACCAAAATAATAATTGAAGGTCATTCTTGGTGTTAGTTTCAACTACCCGTTACAGTAGGGAATGTAATTTAAATTGTGTAAACGCTTGTCGTTAATACTCCAAAATGGAGAATAACAATGAGCGTTGAAATCAACGAAAAACTGGTAGATCAAATAGCCAGTCAGATTAAAACTCAGGATGATC
>NZ_LUKQ02000167.1 GCF_001647025.1 Endozoicomonas atrinae | reverse complement strand
ATCATCCTGAGTTTTAATCTGACTGGCTATTTGATCTACCAGTTTTTCGTTGATTTCAACGCTCATTGTTATTCTCCATTTTGGAGTATTAACGACAAGCGTTTACACAATTTAAATTACATTCCCGGAATCTCCTCAATGTAAATTAACTTGCAGCCTTTCAAAGACTGCTATTTCTATTGCCTGCTCGCATACAAAGTATGTTATTTCAATCTGTTTACTGAATGTTCTCAGACCATCAAATATCCAGACTCAATAAAAAGTATGAGCAAACAGGAAGCAACCACTACCCTCCCGTTTCACGCCTTTTAATGAAACTAAAGTACACTAACGACTCGCTACACTACCTGAGGGTACATAAGGTTCTGGATAGGACGTCAAGGCACCTCTATCCCTTGCGCAGAAATAATCCCAGTCATCAGGTAATGATTGTTCAAGCAGTACCAACCACTGATCGAGAGAGCAATGCCCCACACAGCCGGGAATTGAAAAAGGCTCATGATTGAGAGAAAGCGCTATCTCTGGTCGCCCATCATTCCAGTTCAGCTGAACACCGAAATGGGTTGCATAATCAACGATTCTATCTGAAGGAGCTCCAAGCATCGTCATAATGGCCAGCAAATTACTGTCGCTGGCAGAATACAGCGTCCAGCGCTGGCAGGCATGGCAACTGCCTTTTTCTTCCAGGCACTGTTGTACCCTTTTAAAATCTTTGATCATCGCTTTTGCCAAAGGAGCACCAATTAATTGAGCAATCTCGTAATTGGCAACAATTCGGCTAACCACCCAGTTTAATAACTCTTCCAGCTCTATAGCTTCCTGAAGGCTAATCCCCTTAGGCATTGGCAGATTATGCATCCGGTGTATGGCAATCTGGTCAATCAAGGGAATAAGTGAATATAGATCTTCGGACCCACTCTCTTCTCCAAGCTCAAACCAGGAAACCAACTGGTCACGATACTGTTCTTTCTTCCTTAACCAGTCTGCACTTTTCTCAAGAGCCTGCACCCTGTGCAAATACCCCGGACATAGCCTTTGGGCAGAGAACAAATCATCACTGGCCAACGGTGATGCATAAACTGGAGGTACCTGAATCCCATCAGGCAACCCCATGTTTCTGGTCTGCCTGGGGTAAATACCCTGAAGCAATGCACTGGCACTTTGAATGGTCCGATCCAGACCTTTGGCAAAATGCTGACTGATCTTGGGAGACCAGGAATCAGGCAGGGTTTCAGAAAAATAATGACTTCGTATTTTCTTTCCCAATAAATATTCCTGCTCAAGGCCTCCCGGGGTTAGCTGACCCGCACCCATTGGCCAGTATCTGGCCATTCCCCCGAGATCTCTTGGAGAACGGTCTCCATGCCTGACAAGGCTGATCAGATAATCAGCTGGATTAGTCACTTCACTATCTGCGGCATTAGAACTAGCGGGCAGAAAACACACAGCAAATACTGCATAGGAGACAAGATATATTTTTTTAGAATCAGGCCTGATTACAACACGATTTGGCAAACGGGTATTTTTTCTATCAAGCATGAGGAATGACTTGAGGTAGTTATTACAAAAATCAAAAACCATCACCTTTTTTAGACTGTGTCCAAGAAGAGTCTGAAGTTTCATATCCTGCCTGCTTGATAGTCACATCCAGCAGTCAGGATAGAAAAAAATTGAGGGACTGGTTGAGATTTAGCGAATAAACTCGGGAATATCGTTTGATAACCCAGTCGCCTGATCAACAATCATTTCCTTAATCAAAGGTAATCGATTGGTCAGACTAAGGCCTGTATTCCTCATCCAGCGAATGCCAAGATCATCGGCCCCGAACAGGTTCTGAAAACCTCTCATGGCCGCCATCATCAACGAGTTATGCCCTATGCGACGACGCTGATAACGATCCAGAATATGCGGTGCAAAATAATCATCTCCACGCCTGGCAGCTTTGATCAACTCATCAGTAAGCACTGCCACATCCATGAAGCCCAAGTTCACACCCTGACCCGCAAGAGGGTGAATGGTATGAGCAGCATCTCCTACCAGTACAACCCCTTGACGATGATACTGCCGGGCATGCCGTTGACGCAGCGGGTGGCGGAACCGTTTTTCCACCTTAAGAATTTTACCCGCTCGATTTTCAAACGCTCTCTGTAGTTCATGGCAGAAAGCTTCGTCACTCAAGGCTTCTATCCGGTCTGCCTCTGCAGGCAAAAGTGACCAGACAATTGAGCAATAATATCGCCCATCCTGACTTTGCAGCGGTAGAAATGCCAACGGACCAGAATCCAGAAACACCTGTCGCGCTGAATAACGGTGAAAGAATTCGGTCTCAACGGTGGTTACCAGCGCATGGTGGCTGTAGTCTTTCTGATTTGATGGAATTCCAGACAATTGCCGTAAGCGTGACTCCGCACCATCCGCAGCCACCAGCACAGGGGCACAAAGCACTTCACCATTTTCCAGAATTATTTCACCACCCTGACCGGAAAGCTTGTATTCAAGTGCTGTCTGTGCGCCAAAACATTTCACTGTGGAACTGGCCAGCTGCTGCAAAAGCGCATTTCGAATCACTTCATTTTCGACAACATGGCCAAGGTTTTTCTGTGGCAGAGTTTTTGCGTCAAACTCAACTTCTCCCGTACCCTCACCATCCCAGACAGTCATGTGAGTGTATGGACAGACCCGCTGGGCAAGCATTCCTTCCCAGGCACCCAGGTATTTAAGCAGTTTTATCGATGCTTCCGTTAAGGCACTTACCCTTGGCTGCCATGGATCATGTATTGAGAACGAGCTGGGCTGCAATGTCTGTTGTTCAACCAGTGCTGTCTGCATACCGGATCGATCAAGAGCCAGGGCCAGAGAGGCACCCACCATACCTCCCCCGACAATAATGACATCAATTGTCTGCATTTCTGATCCCTATTTTCCCAGATTCAAGAGCGGTCAAACCCGCTCATAGCGGTTTATAGTCCCATCGCCTTGCGGGTAAATTTTGACTTTACCGGATGACAATAATCCAGTGTCACCAGCCCCAGGTTGCGAAACAGGACAGATGCACTGTCTGTACGTGAGAAGAGGTGTACGAGACCATCACAGAAACGACTGGTCAGACTCTGATCACTGAGCTGCTGTTGCCAATATTCCTGTAGCCGTCCAAGATCTCCTACTGAAACCTTACTCTCCAGAGAGTTCGAAATATTGCCTGCCAAAGCCATGGTATCGCGGATAGAAAGGTTATAGCCCTGACCTGCAACAGGGTGTATTGCATGGGCAGCATTACCCAGAATAACCAGCCCCGGCCTTACCTGCTCTTTGGCTATGCGCATGGTCAATGGGTACCTGTCCCGCTTGCCTACAGCCAGAAAACGCCCGGCCCGATAGCCAAACCTATCCTGCAATAATGCCAGAAAGTCATCATCTGCAAGATTATAAATACTATCTATTTCCTCGTCTGGCACCGTCCATACCAGCCCCATTCGATGCTCAAAGTGGTTATCACCGGTTAAGGGAAGCAGTGCCATCGGACCTTTTCCGGCAAAGCGCTCCCAGGCCATACCATTGTGGGCACGGTCAAGAGCAATATTGGCAATTACGCCATGCTGATGATAGTCACGTTGCTCCAACCCTATTCCCAGCTGATCCATCAACCCTGAACGGCCACCATCAGCAAGAACAACCAGTGAGACCGAAACCTCTGAATGCTTTAACTGAACCTTCATTCCTCCCGGGACAGGACTCAGCCTTTCCACTTCATCAGGGCTGAAAACCGTCACCGTTCCCTGCTTCTGAAAATCCCGCAACCGGTTCAAAAGGACATCACCGAGCACATAATTTTTGACAACATACCCCAGTGCAGGGACACCTTCATCAGAGGCCTGCAAACGGGAAAGACCAAAACTGCCTTTATCTGAAACATGAACTTCGGTAATGGCTTCAGCCTGACCAGCCAGACCCGGCCAAAGCCCAAGCTGCTCGTAGATACAACAGGTTCCCCATGACAGCGCAGAGGCGCGGGCATCAAAACTCGGGGGAATATCTCTTGACTGGTTCAGATCATGGGTTTCCACCATCGCCAGCCTTAACCCCTGCTTTGTTACTACCTTTTCAAGTGCACAGACCAGACTGGCTCCAACCAGCCCGGCACCAATAATCAAAACATCGAAATCCATCTTATCTGCAGAATTATTCACGTCTTGGCCACCACCATGATCTTGTGGAACTCTGTTTTTTTATATTCAGTGCAGGGTTTTGGAAGCTCCTTTTTTGCCAGAACGGTCATCACCGCTGGAACCCTCTGGTAAACCGCAAACCTCTGCATATACATTCAGCCAGGCTAAACGAACAAACTCACTCACTTCGATATACAGCTTTTCAGATTCTTCGTTCTCTTCTGCTGTTTCTATCAGGCTGATTTCAGCAAAGTCCCTGAGTACTTCTTCCACCATGTCACTGACCTTACGGCTTTCAAGTCCTTGGCCAAAACCAGAAATAAAAGACTGGCACCATACCCCTAATGATTGAGTCCTGAGTCCAAGCGATTCATCATCACCCGGCAAAAATAATGTTGCTGATAAGCTGCCTGACGTAAGTTCATCCTGAGTATGCAGAAATAACTGACTTAATAACTGCTTTGTATGTTCATCAAACGAATTATCTCCCATTTGCTCGGCAAGCTGCCCCAGCCACTGCTGAACATCAGGATGCGCCCCCGCTGATAACAGACCACATAAGTAACCGTGAATCTCCGATGGATGACTCTGCTCGGCCAGCTGAGCTGCGAGTTCATCAAAAGATACAGTAGCTGGTACATCACCAGGCTGAGAAGAGTAGGTCGTCATGATAAAAAGCCATCAACGTTAATGAGCCAATCTTGACAGGGATTCTAACAGACTTCCCGACCAAACTTGTTAATCAAACACCTCAAATAAAGAAAGTGTCTATCCTGTTAAGTCCAATCAGTCAGGAGTCTTATCGTGTCAGAGAGCTTGTACGAAAAAAATCAGTTAGGTGTTGGTTTTACCTTTCACAACCCAGCTGTTTATCTGGACAGCTGGTTGAGCAGCTGGAAAGGAAAAAAACCACTTCTGGATCTGGGGTGTGGCCACGGGGTCAACACCCATAGTGCCCTGCTTCAGGGTGCAGAGGTTGTGGCGACCGATATGGACAAACCAGACCTGTCCGAATGGTTAAATGACTTACCAGCAACTCAGCAGAAAGCGGTCACATGCAGAGCTGCAAAACTGCCGGAAAATATCCCTTTTGAAGATAATGCTTTCTGCGGAATTCTCTGTGCCGAAGTTTTTCATTTCCTGTCCAATGAAGAGGTTATTCCATCAATTAATGAGCTTTACAGAATTCTGGAGCCAGGAGGAACTCTATTACTTACCTGCTGCTCTTGTGATGTAGATGTTTTAAAAAGTACAGGTCTCAGCCAAGATGTGCGCAAAGCAATCAAAGCGTCACCTTTTACGGTTACCTGCCAACGGGATTATCTCAGCCTTCTTGCACAGGCAGCGGAAGAGCTTAACTGCCCTGAAGTTACCGCTCCGGTTTTGGCCGCCCATGAAATTAATATTCCTGAAAGAGATTTCTGCTTTTTTGCTTCGGAACAGCTTGGTGTATTAATAGAAAAAGCAGGCTTTATAATTGAAACATGTGAACAGGGAGATGCACCTCATTACCCGGTATGGAGTCATGGGGATAAAGATCAGGTCAGGATTATTGCCAAAAAGCCTGACTAAAAAGCCATATAATCTTTAACTTTGCACGGCCATGATATATGGCCTTAATTACAACCTAATATTAATCAGTTTTTTCCTAAAAACATTAAAAAAGCAATAGAGATAATTTTTGAATCTTAGACTCAACCCCAAAAAAACCGGTAATAACCATCAGATTAAAATTTAATGACTAAAAAAATTCATTGACCATAAACTTAAACAAATACCACTCAAGAAAAAAACAATCTAATGAAAAAATAATATTTAGATATAAATAGCAATATGACTAAATTTCCTCAACCGTATCAACGTCAGGCTGAATATTTACTAATTTCCCTCTGACTTGTTTTCAGCTTGTACTTGATGCCAAATTTTTCCAACCTGACATGGATAATGAATAATGCTTCAAGCTCTAGGACACGTATTTCATCGACACAACGCTGATCATATAGGTGCAAACCCGGGCGTGAACCAAAATGCCCAACAGCAGAACAGTGCAAGTAGTAATGGTTACGCTGTAAAGGCTATGAATGGCATGAAATCGGCTTTTTCCGATTTAGCTTCAGCAATCCCCTCTCCCAGTTCGTTTTCATTTACAGAAAAAGTAGAAATAGTGGCCACAGGCACGATTTTTCTTTCCCAAACAGCATTTGCCATGGCAAATGCAACAGATGCTCCAAACGGAACAACGGTTACTCAAGGAGAGCCTAGACTGCCGGATGAACGCGGTAGCCTTGAAAGTGGTTGGCCCGGCTGGAAAACTGGCCTTACCGTTTTTGGAGTCGCTGCTGGAGTAATAGGTATACCGCTTACAGCTTATTGTGCATGGCAAAAGAGAGAAAAGCTTTGTCCTTCTGAACATCAGCCGATTCCCAACGACCCCAATAATGCTGAGCCGAAAGAGCTTCAAGATATGAGTTCTAAAGACGCCGAAAGAGCTGGAACGACTTCACCAACAGACCCTCTTGGTGATGTTAAAGAACCTACTCCATCTGACCAGCTACTGCCAGAGAAAGCACCGGAGGACGAAAACCCAGAACTGGCCATAGTAAAGGTAATTCCCGGGGATGATAAGAGAACAGATGAATTATCTGATATTCCTCTATCACCCTAGTCAAAACTGATATTCTAACAGCCAACATCTGTTGCTACCAGCAGCTCTACATCACCCAAAACAACTGATTATGGCTCAAAATAGTTCAACTTATCACAGGTACTTCATATAACATCATTTATTATGTAGCCTGTGACAAAGTCACAGGCCTTCCTTTTTTTGAAAACTCATTTGCTGCAGGCATCTGTTTTCTGATTAAAAGTATTACCAGACGAATTAAAAATAAAACGTTGTCAACCATTAAGTCATTGTTCTGAATTTCTCCAGAGGCTATAGTAACCCTAATAACCGAGCATTCAGGGAAGCTATGAAAGAATCCGATTTCATCGCCCTCGACCAGAAAATCAACTACCTGGTTGCTCTTTGCCAGAAGTTGACCACAGAAAATCGGCAACTTCGGCAGCAGGAGCAGTCCTGGAGAGCTGAGAAAGCAAAGTTGATGGAAAAAAATGACGTTGCACGCAATAAAGTAGAAGCGATGATTCAGCGTCTCAGGTCTCTGGAGCATGAGTCATGACGGATAAATCGTCAGTCACATCTGTCCATATCCTGGACAAGGAGTACCGTGTTGCCTGCCCCAGAGACAATCAGGACGCACTGCACACGGCTGCCCGCTATCTGAACGAAAAAATGCACGAAATCCGCTCTACTGGCAAAGTGGTTGGTATTGAGCGTATTGCCGTAATGGCAGCCCTTAACATTAGCTACGAGCTGATGCAGAGCCGCCGGCAGAATGAAGATGAAAAGCAGGACACCCAGGAACATATTGACCAGCTGCTGGGCAAACTGGATCAGGCACTTGCAGCTGTCGAGCGGTGAGCTGATAACCTTTTGTGATTTTCACGAAAACTGATAGCTGAAAAAACTTGCAGACATCTTTTCAATTGTCGATATAATGCCGTTGAAACCTCCCTGGCCTGTTTGCCAGTCACCATACGTCCCGAGCCGATAATACTACCCAGGGGGCTCCTGGCAGGTGCTGGAGTGCAGGTCCGCCTCGTAGCGGAAAGCCCGATTCACCTCAGCAGCCCCCACCGTGACCGTTACGGCCACGGGCAAACGTGGCAGCGGCAGGGTGGGGAGGTTTCTCTCATACCTTCTTATACTATCTCATATCACTTCAAACCCTATTAAAACAAAGACTTCTCGCATTTATTCACTTATAGATTTCAAATTTTCCTCACTGTCTCAAATAGTACTCTTAATTCATTTAGACCTTAATATCTCAATCAATGTATCCCTTGAGGGATACAAATGTATCCCTTGATATTTTTTGTAAATGTGGTCACGGGGGTTATACTGATCACTTAATTAATAAAAATAAAAGGTGAATGTATATGCCGGAAGAAAAACTAAGTGATGCAAAAATCAGAAATAAGAAACCGTCAGATAAAGAAGAAATCATTACCGATTTACAGAGCGGTGTTCATCTAAGAATTTATCCATCTGGTCAAAAGAGTTTCGGGTGGCGATATAGAGATAAATTTCGGGAGGGAAAATTATCAAGAGTTTCCTACGGAGACTACCCGAACAGAACCTTGGAAGAAGCTCGAAGGATTCATGATGCAGTAACATCAGCAAGAAAAAACGGCGTCGATGTAAAAGAGCCAAACACACTTGATGAGCTGATTCGATCAACCGTGAAAGATACAAGCGCAAATAAGCCAGGCTCATCATCTGGCTCAATTACCTTCGATGATCTCGTCGACCAATTCTTTGCCAATTACATAGAAAAAGAAGGTATAGGCCCACGCCCATACAACCGTATTAAAAACCATATGCAGCCTTATTTTGGGCTATATCCCGTCGACGCTATACCAGACGCCGCAATCGAGCAGTTCATGATCACAAAACGTGAAGAGGGGTGTAGTGAAAAAACCATCGGTGACACTGTTCGTTTCACCTGCAATATGTATGACTGGGCTATCAAACAGTTTATTTGCAAGGTAAATCCCTTCAATAAATACCGGTTAAAGCGCAGCAATAAAAATCGTAAGTCTTATTTCTCAATGCTCGAAATTAGGACACTACTTAATAATAAAGAAAACCATCCGATCAGCCCTGATTATTTCTTAATACAAACAGCCCTTTTATTATCTGGTTGCCGACGATCTGAAGTCACGAAGGCTATGATTGATGAGTTTGATTTTGACCTAAATGTGTGGACAATTCCCCCCGACCGCCTCAAGAACCAGAAGAGAGTGGCGGATGACCAGAAAGAGCCTTTTCCACTACCTATGTCAACTCAGTTAGCCGGAGCACTTAGAGAGTTAATTGATCGGTTCGGGAATGATACTCATATTTTCGGCAGTAAGCGCGTCGGTCAATTTGATAAGACGATGAAGCGTACAGGCCCAGCCTGTGATCGTACTTATGACACCTATATTACTGGATACAGAAAATTACACGGCATAGAAAACAGGAAAAATCACGACCTTCGTCGGACTCTTGAGACGCACCTTACTAATCTCGGGGTATCGCCAGATATAACCACTGCTATGACCGGTCACAGTCGAGAGGGAATGAAGGGTGTTTATAATCATGCTCAACAAACACATCTTATGAGGACAGGATTTCAATTATGGGCAGATTTTATAGATTTTATTTGCAGCAAGGATGAGAAGTACGCGAAGGCTTTTGATAAACAGGCACCAACTGAAGAGCTTCTGGAGATTTTTAAAACCTTTAACTTTAAAGAAAGGTCTGTAACCATGCTTAACAGTTTTAGCTCAAGCTGACCTATTGGTCAGCTTGTAACAGGTTGTTAATAGTATCGACAACATCCTGCTTTTTCCAAACTCGGCGCTTCTTGGAAATCATAACACCCTTCGGAAACTCACCCTCTTTAATCATGCGATAGATTGTCGCCTTCGATAATGTGGTCATTTTGACCACGGTTGAAATATTAACTAATTCTGGAGCATCCATACCAACTCGTCCCTATCAAAAAATCCATCCCTGGCAGCCCTCGACGGGCCGCTTCGTGGGTTTATTTTTTAACCAGTAGTTTCGGGCCTACAAAGTTCAGCAAATCCAACGACTGCTGCAATTCATCAATAGCCTTTTTCGCTTCGTCAGCCAGTTTTTTCTTCTCACGCTTGCGATCGTGCATCCATTCTGAAGCTACCTTGGCTTTCGCCAGAGAGGTACGCTCCTTGAGCACAACGGCATTAAGTTCATCCATGGGAGATGTGGCTGGCTTGAGCTGGCCAGATTTGTACGCAAGAAAAACGTCGATTACCTCTTTAAAAAACTTTCCACTGATCCATGTTGCATAAGCAACAGCGACTCCTTCAACCGCGTAAGTCCCGCCGTATCGGCCTTCTTTTTTAACTATGCAATTTTGCACAGTTAGATATTGATCAATAATATCCTGAGCTTTCTGTGTTCTGAGCCATTGCCCAGGGGACTGGTTAAGCTCACTCCCACTCGCTTTGTGTAGATCGTTCAAGCTATAAAAACCGTTCTCATCAATCCGTACAGTCACACCTGCGACGACTGGGTTAGTTTTCGTTAACATAATTTGTCTCCCTGTTTATTTAGATATGCAAATCTGCACATCAGTCACTTCTTAAAATTAAAATCCCTGGCTTTGCAGTAGTTGGCAAATTTTTTTGAAAGCCCTTATCACAAAATCCTTATGGCAAACCGGCAACCTTTACTCACGTCCATCAACTCAGCAAACTTCCACGCAATGAGTGGGTGTGCCCATACTGACTCACCATGAAAACGGTAGGGTGGTGTAACCCGCTTGCACAATGCTTCCTCGGTAGCTACGACAAGCTCGTCATCAAGCAGCTTTATGGCCTGGCTCCAAGGTTGATCAAACGCTTTGCTGACATCAGGCAGGTTGATCATTCTGAATGAGTCAACCCTGATCTGGTGGCTTTCAAATTCAAACTGCTTCATCACTTTCTCCGACCAATCAAATGTTTTTAAAGGTAGGATTTCCTACCTTTTCCAGAGACCGCATAAACTCTTGGGTTTTAAGGGTGTCGCGTTTCACGACACCCCTCAAAAAAACCTCAACACATCATCGGTAAACACCGGCTGCGCGTTGGTCGCCATCTCGGCGTTGTGGCCATCTTTGATAAACATCTTTTTAGAATCGCTCCACATGCTCCCGTACTTGCGCCCCTCTTCAGTCAAGACCACCCGCTTAGTGCTGAGGTGCGTCACAATTTTGGTCAGCCCTTCTTTCACCAGCGTCGCACGAACGGTTTTCAACGGAAGATTCAGCGCCTCAGCCAGCTCATGTTGGGAGCTGTGTCCTGGCACAGCGTACCGTCCACGAAGCTTCCTGCTCTTGCGGCTATGCTTTTGCTTCGTGGATTTCTCCGGCTCCGCTTCGTGGCTGACCAGGGCTTTCAGGTATCCCGCCATGGGGTGATCCATCGCTTCGTAGACCTTGGCCATCATCTCGATTTTTTTCGCTGGGAACTCCGCCACCTTGTCGACAAATTCTTCAATGACACTCATGTCGTCGATCATTGCTGACACACTGGCGACCGGCTTCACATCGGTAATGCGACGGTCGGTAACGGCGGCCAGTTGAGGGAGTTCCTGTTGCTTTGTTGCAGTAAAATCAGTTTTCATGGTTATATTTCCCTATACCTTTCATGATTAGTTATCAACGCGCCCGCCTCGGCGCGTTTTTTTTGCTCACCTCAATGACGGGTAGCGTCTTTCTCTTTTTCAGCCCGCTTCTCGGCTTGGTGCTGGGAGAAC
The DNA here is from genome assembly GCF_001647025.1 of Endozoicomonas atrinae. Lineage (GTDB taxonomy): Bacteria > Pseudomonadota > Gammaproteobacteria > Pseudomonadales > Endozoicomonadaceae > Endozoicomonas > Endozoicomonas atrinae. Next base: position 859 of record NZ_LUKQ02000167.1, on the reverse strand, counting down.
TGGTGGTACAAGTCCAGGCACAGCGCCTCGACCCCTGGCTCACACCACGCCAGATAGCGGTACATCACCAACGGGTGAACCCACAGCTCTTCGTCTTCTTGCTCCACCTGAACCACCGGTTCTTCCAGCTCTTTCTCCAGGTACCGGACGAATCGCTCGACGCCCTTGTCATCAAAAAACACATTCAGATCAAACTGCGGGTCATAATCACGGTTGGCCCACACGTCCACCAGGTTCAGCGCACCGTCGTCACGCACCTTGATCGGCTCCGCATTCATCCCTGTCACTTCCATCGCTTCCATCTCCATCAATAAAGCCTCTCAATCAAAGTCCCTGTTTTGCGATCAATTACCCACAAGTCCAGCTCCAGCGTGCTCAACACCGCCGCCAGTTGCAGTAGTCGTGGGTTGTGCATGTTGTCAGTCTCGTACTCCTTGATCGTCAACGGCCATACACCGGCCTCCTGACCCAGACGATTACGGGTGAATCGACGAATCACCCGATACTTGCGGATCACCTTCTGCACCTGGCTCATCTTGTAATCCTTGGGCAGTGGCTTCGGGTACGTCCGCATCGGTCTCGGCTTTTTCCGCTCCTTCTTTTCCTCAGTCATCCCTGTCTCCTGGCTGGAAGGGTTCATAGGCATTGCATGTCTCGGTCGCGGCTTTTTCATGCACGGTGCAATACCAGCCACCGCGCTCATCGGCTACCGCATAAGTACATGAACTGCACCTCACCTCTGGCTGAACCTTGCCCCAGCACACATCACGTTTAAAACAACCCTTGCAGCGCCAGTCACTCCGGTCTCTGGCAATCCGTTTGCCCTCGCCCCGCAAAATCCGTTTGATGCGGTACCTCA
>NZ_LUKQ02000166.1 GCF_001647025.1 Endozoicomonas atrinae | reverse complement strand
GTCCTCTCGATTGGTCATGGCGCTGCTCCCTGCTTGATACCAACAGGAAAACAATCGGCCAGAAAAGGGTTAATCGGGAGGTCAAATTAAACTGGTGTTTTGAAGACTTATTACATCGGTGATGACAAGGGCTGACCATCACGTAAAACGATAGTAGGAGACATAGAGGACATTGGCCGCTTCCCTGGCTCTATACGATTAGCAACCAGTTTTCCATCAACTGATGGACTGAGCGAAAAATCCGTCATGGAGTTATTCAATAGAAAACCCCGAACCATCAGCCGTGAACCAAACGCATTCTCGACACTGGATGTCATCGCCACAGCATTGCCATCACTATCAACAATGCTGATATGTGTGGTTGCCGGCAGTTCCAGTGCTTCACCGGGAGCCTGACTTATATCGTCAACTCCAGGTGGCAAGCCCGGTGCAACCTCTTTCAAAGGCCTTCCAGTGTAGAGCTGCTGGCTTCGCTCAAGGAGATAGGATTTATCCAGTAACCCCTCCGGCACATTAACAAAGTCCGGATCAGCGATATACAGTCCACGATCGGCAAAGGCCAGGCGCGTTGCATCACCAATCAGTTGCCAGCTATCAGGATTATCCTTACCCAGCTCAGGCAGCTCGTAGTGATCCAGCATCCCAAGAATCTGCCCCACGGTCAGCCCACCCGAACTCGGAGGCCCCATACCACAAATCAGGTCTCCTCGGTAATCCATACAGACCGGGTCGCGTTCTTTAACCTCATAACCGCTCAGGTCACTCATACTCAAGAGGCCAGGGTTATCCGTCACTGAGTTCACCGTTGTTACGATATCACGACCAATCTCGCCCCGATAGAAAGGGTCAATTCCGCTACCGGCAATAAGAGACAAAGTACTGGCAAATGGCAGGTTTTTCAGCAGCTCTCCTTCCTGAACAGGACGACCTTCAGGATAAAAGTAGTTTCTCGTGGTTTCGTACCGGCTTAAACGTGTCTGATCCATAGCAACAAGCCTGGCCAGTCTTGGTGACACAATGAATCCTTCTTGAGCCAGTTTTATCGTCGGCTCGAACAACGTTTTCCAATCAAGTTTCCCGTGCTTTTGATGCACTTCGTACATCAATTTGAGAAGACCCGGGGTCGCCACAGAGTGCCCGCCCACAACAGCATCATAAAAGGCCAGAGGCTCGCCTTTTTTATCAAGAAAGTGATCTGCCTTTGCCAACTCCGGTGCAGTCTCACGACCTTCCCAGGTTGATAACTGCCTGGAGTTATTATCAAAATAAACGACTAACCCCAGCCCTCCAATGCCTGAAGACTGGGGTTCGACCAGATTCAGTACCAGCTGAGTGGTAATGACAGCATCAATAGCAGAGCCACCCTTTTTGAGAATGTCATAACCTGCACTCACGGCATACGGGTTAGCTGCTGCTATCATATAGCTGGAAGCCTTCACCAGTTCCTGTTCCGTATTACCTGTGCCAGGCTCAGGCGCAATCTCTCCCGGAGGAGCTGTTTCTGCCAGAATGCATCGAGCTTGTACCCAGAAGATACCCACAACAATCCATGTTATTGGTTTTATCATGCCCCCCTCTCTTTCACTTCTCTACCAACATCACTCCATGTTGATCGATAGAGAAATAAAAAGTTGTCAAAACCTATACAATTATCATCTTCCAAGCATTAGCGCTAACGCGTTTTACGACCACGATAAGATAGCAAGGAAGGTAAGAGTGAAGATACAAGCCAGAAACTAAGTCACGGCTAGTAGTCTCAGTACAGAACTGCCAGCAAATTCTTAACTTTCAATTTGCTGGTAGAGTAGAAAGGTTATGAATAAGGCTGAAAATCAAATAACCGGCTCAAGCGCGTTTTCCCGCTCAGTAACATACCTGTACAGATCTTGATATACCTCCCACAAATGAGAACCAAAAAGTGGATCGGACATCTGTTTAAGATCATTATCAACCAGTACCAGATCATCAACAGTCAATAGATCCTGCATTGCCGGGATCATAAACTGATTTTCCAAGTCCATGTGCTCCCGCTGCAATTCGCTGTAAAGCGTGTATTCAGCCAGAAGAAGGTTTATCGGGACAACCTGATCAGAGGCAACGGTATTGAAAGCCTCCACAAGCTTCTGAGTCATTGCCGAAATCTGCCTGTGCTGGTCCTCAATCATATCAAACTGAATCCGTTCTTCTTTGCTGGCCAGCCGGGGACGCAGCCGAGCCATCAACCTGGACTCAAGAGGATGGTGAAATGCATCTGGATAGTTATGCATATAATCCAGTGCTTCAATGATAATGTTAAGTTGAGGATTGTGCTCACTGCCTTCCCGGTAGCCAGATACCTCGTAATCCAGATAGTCCAGCAAACGTGCCATATGCTGATGATCTTTGATTATTCGGTCAATTACTGTCGTCATATAGCATTCCCCTGGATATTTATTCTCTATTACTCTTTTTTATAGGCCCAGCTCTTTTCGAGTATTGACGCAAGTCAATTTTCCCCGTTTTAAAGAATACCATGAACTATTTTTCATGAAATTGACAGATAACAAGTGTAATCACCGGTTTACGTTAGTTTTCAAAACACTTTCACGATAAGGCGCCCTTTTTATGCCCTGCATCAACAAATAGAGCCATGTCGACAGGTAAGCTACCGCGCACGATGTAACTGGTCCGGAGGTTATTGTGCCGAACCCCCTGTACATGCTTGAATACCTGGAATACGCCGGAGTTGATATCAAGCCCCTTATTGATGAGAAAGCGATTCAAAAAGAGTATTTGAGACAGATATACCGTGTAGATTCGAGAGATAAAATTCTCGACAAGAAAGGAAAGGTTGTTGGAAAATCAAGTAACCCAAGGAATCTACATTGATGCCCCTCACCTATAAGCAGTTAACCAAATGAAGCCATACTTTCTGACTGAGTGATCAACTACTCTGCGGCGTTACAACTTCAGTCACATAGCTACGGCTGTGCTCCCTGCGCTGTGCCTTGCATAGCAACGGTCCACTAAGCCAGAAAGATTCCATTTGACCTGCTGCTTAAACCGCAATCCGGTATACATTGAACAGTACTTAACTCACTGTTCTCTTTATTAGCAGCAATAATCAATTTAAAATACCCCGATGGATGCTTTACTCTGGCTGACTCTGCTTTTTATCCTTCTCTATTACTGGTTTGATACGGCCAAGGCAAAAGAGACTGCGGTTGCCTTTAGCAAAAAGGCCTGTCGGGATATGAATGTGCAATTTCTGGATGACTCGGTTATTCGTTATCGAAGCAGGCTTGCCCGTGGCTTTTCTGGTCAGATAGTCATCAAACGTTCTTTCCGGTTCGAATTTACCCTCGACGGAACAACCCGGGAAACAGGCTTTATCTGCCTGTCCGGGCAGAGGCTTCTGACCCTGGAGCTTGACTATCCGGATCAAAGTGGTACTGACCAGAGCAATCATCACTCCAACCGTCTTTATATGCATACCAGCTACTCCGAGGAATCCAATGCCTTACGCTCGAGAACTGAAAAAAGGCCAGATTGTAGACATTGAAGGCCAGTATTATCAGGTTCGTCAGGTTGAGGCTAAAAGCCCATCTGCCCGAGGCGCACAGACCCTGTACAAGGTTCGTTTCAATTCTGTTCCTGGTGGCCAGAAACTGGAGCAGACGCTGACCGGAGATATTCTTCTCGCCGATGTGGATCTGCAGAGAAGAGCCGTAACTCTTCTCTACCGTGAAGGTAATGAGTGCACTTTCATGGATTCAGAGGACTATTCCCAGTACCTCGTCAATGCCAGCACGATTGAGGATCAGCTTCTCTATATAGCTGACAATATGGAAGGCCTGACAGCCCTGCTTGTTGATGGCCAGCTGCTGGCAATTGACCTGCCTGCATCCGTTGCTCTGGAAATTGTCGATACTGCTCCTGGCATAAAAGGGGCCTCGGCAGCTGCAAGAACAAAACCAGCCCGTGTCAGCACAGGCCTTGAGGTGCAGGTTCCAGAGTATCTCAGTAACGGTGAAGTCATTAAAATCAATACAGAAACCGGGAAGTTCATGTCCCGAGCCTGACCCCAATAGTTTCCGGAGATCCTCTCCGGAAACCAAATTCGAAATATAAGAATATTTTATTATTCAATTTAAAGACTAAAACAAGCCAAATATTATACTAAATCGAAATATAATACCTTTGTTCAAGTTATTTTTGCTCATTAAGAACCTAATATACAGGTATGCATTCAAAACAATTTGTTTTAAGCATTACGTTTTTGATGAATTAAATAATATAGTAAACCATTTAATTAACATCAAAAACCAGAAATCTCTTTTGGAGAAACAAATGGACACATCATAAACAAATCAACTCAAGGAAGAAGGCCATGAATATAAGAGATATTGCTCAATACATTTTTCGAACGATGTACTTGTCGATGGCCATGGGCTTTATAGCCTATTCATCAGCTGATCAGTCCATGTTCATGGTAACGAATTACAGAACCCCGTTTTCAAAAGATGTTTCTTCCATTGATTATTATTATCAAGTACCGGCTTATCAAAGCGAAAGTAAAAAAACAGAATTTACTTTCAAACAGAGAAAAGAAATAAATGAAGAGCGTATCGGCTCATTCATTTACAAGACCATTGATGATCCGGGCAGAATCCGCAATCAGGTTGCTGGCTCTGCCATACTTTACGGACTGGACAGTATTGGTCTTGGAGAGTCGGTCAGAGAGGGTATCTATTTTATCAAGAAGAACACACGATACTCGTTCGGTGACTGTGGGGAGCTGAGATTTAAGACCAATAGAATTACTGCAGGCAGCTGCTTACCAGATGGAGGCTCTGTTGAGTTGAACTCCAATTACAATTTCAACTCCGTCCAGCTACAGTTTAAATGGTCCCTGTAATTTAAAAGTGGTGATGTCGCTGTCAATAAGAAATGATAGAATGCCCGCGGCATCACTCCTAATGGTAAGCATCATTGAACACCCGCAAACTTTACGCTCAATATTCCCGCCAAATTGAATTACTCTCCCCCTGGCAACTGACAACGCTGGCTACAGCAGTTACTGAGAGAGCCTGGCCGAACTTTGCTCTTTTTGCAGAGCTTGCAGAATTTGGACAGCCTGATGATGTACGGCACTGCCTGAACATGCTCTGGGACTTTACAGCGGGACTTCAATCCTCAAAAAACTTCGAACGCCTGCTGGAACGACTGGATGAAAACACGCCGATACCTGAGGATTTTGATATGTTTGGTGTTCAGCCGGCACTGGACTTTTCGGTAAGCCTCAACTGCGCTATCAACTGTGCCATGAAAGCATCCATTGACGAAGCAGCCAGTGCTTTGACGGTGTCACTCAGCACGATTGGCAAGTTCATAAAATACACTGAAGCAGCAGAGCTTAAAGGGACAGAACTGACTCAGTATATTGAAGAGCATGAGCTATTTGAGTTTCAACTTCGCTTTATTCACGAGTTAATTTGGATGGTCAGTCAGCAAAAGAAACCATCTAAAGAGTTTACCAAAGAGCTTCGGCTACTTTCTGCCAACGATGGCGTCAGTCAACTGGGAATCAGTCTTGATTGAATCAACCGGTATTTACTTCTACACAGTAAATACCGGTTGACCTCATACCAGGGTTACTTCACATTAGAAATGATATCCCTGAGCAGGGAGTATATCTTCTGCTGGGAGTTGGACATCGCTTCATAGTTTTGATTATACGTCTGCATCGCCCTTTGCAACTGAACAGTCTGCAGCTGATTATTCCCATTGAGGTTATCCCGGGCATTAATGAGGCTGTCTTTTAATGCTACCCACTCTTCCTGAGTAAGGTTTCCTGTACCACTGGCGTCACTGAACGAAATTCTCAGTTCTTCCGTTAACAGGTCTATTTCTTTCTGGGTCATAAAGGGAATTGAACCTGAGAACTCGTTAGTGAGATCCTGCTCAAAAGCCAGTTTACGGGCAAAATACCCACTCACCTGATCAGCAGGATCATTTGGGTTCGTCTCAGTAATGCTGCCAGTGCCTGACCCATTATACTCCCAGGCATGCATTCCACCGGCTTCAAGCAATATATAACCATCATTATCACTGGCATCTATCGCTAGACCATTCAGGTTAGGTGCTCCGATGGTTGGTGTAGCGGAATCAATATTCGAGATGGTCATCCCCTGATTACCACGCTTAATGGTGATCGTGGTGATATCTGCAAGCCCACCGGAGAAGTCTGTCGAATTGAAAGGGGTGTCAGGTGTACCCGTACCAAAAGTAATTTCTGTTCCGTCATCGAGAATAAAGCTCATATCACTCATGACAGGAATACCGACTTCAAGAGCATCCACCGTTGCCCCTTGAGGAACAGGAATCAGGGTCTGGTTCTGATAAATTAACTGGTTTCCATCAGCATCCAGAATAGTGAAAGTCGTTCCACCATTGCCATCCGGCTGAAAATTCAGACCATAACCATTATCCAGAATGACATTATTACCATTCGTACTCCAGGTTGGGGCTGAATAGTTCGTTGTTCCATACTCGGCAACGTTGGCTTTACCAATCAGCGTATTGATCGTATCAATATACTGGTTGCTGGTATCCATTTCACCAATGATGCGACGAACTTCTGCATCCAGCATTTCTCCACGCTCAAGATAGACTGCAGCGATAAAATCCTGCTGACTCATTTCCGCCGGATTTAGCGTGGTTACATCATTACTCGTGTTAACGCCATTAACGTTATTCATGCTGATCTCATCCCTGAAAAGCAGTAATTATCTTTACGCTGATCCGTTTAAGGCTTATACAAATCCGGAACGTTTCCTGACGGAGGAAGCCTTGTTAACCTTGCGTTGTCTGAGCAGGCTACCGGCACTTTTAAGTTCTTTGCGCTTAGCTGTAGCTTCATTGGCCATGTTGCTTTTTAAATCGTTGTGAAAACTCAGCAGCTCTTCCCTGGCCTTCTGCTTTTGCCGGGATGTCCAGAAGTCGCTGTTAATAAAAGCGCGCAGCTTCTGTCGATCCATCCCCCCGTTCTTCATAAATTCTTCCTGCTTATCCAGCATCACTTTTGCCTCACGAATGGCGGCCTTAGATGTTTCAGATCCCAGATAGTTGGATTTCTTGAGCTTGGTGATATCCACCAGCTTGAGTTTGAGCGCCATATCTCCCCCCAGATAGCCTTTGATCAGGTCATTTTGAAACTCTCTGGATACCTATATCGGTCTGAGGACAAATCTATGTAGGTCTGTTGATGCTTAAAGGTCACAGAGCTTCGATATGAAGCATCAATCAGAGGGGGACCCTGTTGCATTCAACATTGGCGAGTCGGCAGTAAAGTGCCTACAATATCGGCAAAAATTCTGGAGGTTCTATGGACGTTGCTGAGTTCGAAACCTTAATGCTGCAGATTCTAATCAGTGGGCTGGTTTTATTTATGGCCTTTATCGTTTATGACCTGGCCAAAAAATCCAATGCTGGAAAATGGGGTACATTTGTACTCTTTGGAGCTCTCGGCCTTGGTGTCCTGGGTTTCCTGATCAAAACCTTTCTTGTTGAGATGATTGTGTAGGTGGCAGCAGCACCATGATAGATGCTCAAGCCACTTCATGGTTACAAATAGCCTAGCCAGGACATCCAGAGACTACCTAAACCCAGCCAGACCAACAAATATAACGGACTCATTATCAGCCCTGCTTTCCACCATGTGGAAAGTGATACGTAGCCAGCACCGTAGAGTATGGGGGCTGGCCCATTCCCGTAGTGGGTAACAACTGCACAAATATTGCTCATATAGGCAAGCATCAGCGCTCCTCCGAGTGGGGGAACACCAGCACTGAGCATAATCAACAGAAAACTGGCATACATGGCACTGATCTGAGCGGTTGATGCAGCAAAGAAATAGTGAAAAAAGTAGTACAGTCCACAGATGGTGATCATTGTCAGCCAGGCAGGCAATCCTCCAAACAGGACTCCAACCTGATCACTGACATAGCTCACTACGCCAAAGGCACTGAGGTAATGAGCCATGGTGATAAATGCACCAAACCAGATCATGGTATCCCAGGCCCCCTTATTGCCACGAACATCATCCCAGTTCAGCACACCACTTAACAGCAGAATACAGACCCCTACCATAGCAACCAGTGTTGCTGAAAAGCCAAGCTGGTGACCAAATATCCAAAGAACAAGCAGAGTCAGGAATGTACCAGCCATAATCCATTCATCCCTTGTCAGAGGACCCAGACGGTGGAGTTCATCCTGGGCCACCTTGACGGCCATGGGGGTTTCTTTCAATTCAGGGGGGGTTATTCGATAAAGACAAAGTGGCATTAAGATAAGGCAGACAATACCGGGTAACAATGCTCCCAATGCCCACATAGCCCAGCTCAGCTCAATCCCCTGAGTGCCTGCAAGCTTGACTACCAGGGGATTACCCGCCATTGCTGTCAGGAACATGGTGCTGGTAATAGCATTGGCATGGAAGACAATCATGACCAGAAAGGCCCCCATCCTGTTAGCAGTAGCTCCCGGTTTACTGTCATAGACAGTGGCAATGGATTGCATAATCGGATACACCACAGCGCCTGCACGAGCGGTAGTACTTGGCATTGCTGGAGCAAGCAGCATATCCGTCAGGGTCAGGCCATAACCCAAAGTCAGGGTTTTCTTACCCATGATACGCATGAAGCAGTAGGCGATTCTGAGCCCAAGCCCGGTTTTTATAAACCCGTGGGAGATGAAAAAAGCCAGAACCACCAGCCAAGTAACAGGGTCACCATAACCCGCCAGTGCCTGCTTGAGTGTCAGTGTTTCGGTCAACCCCAGGGCTGTAACTCCCATCAGGGTGATTGCTGACATGGGCATTGGAGTGACCATTACCCCCAGCAGGGTGCTGAAAAAAATAATCAGCATATGCCAGCCCTGCAGATCCAGACCTTCCGGAGCCGGAAGTATCCATAACGCCCCCCCCAGTAGCAATGGAGCTAAAAAACGGATAATGGATTTCAAGTCAATCACCCGCTGTCGAATGTGTTCACTGCTTACTGGTGGTGTACTCACAAAACCCCCTTTAAAAGCATGGTAATTGCCGTAGTCTAGTCGACAGGTTCTCCTGCATTTATAATTCTGACTTTTCTCATCAGTGATTACCCATGCAGGCCTACGTTATACGTCCTTCCAAAAAAAGCCGATTACTCCTTTTTAATAAACCTTACGGTGTTCTAACCCAGTTTACCGACCAGGAAGGTCGCGAAACGCTGAAGGATTTCATTCATATTCCCGGCATATATCCAGCAGGCAGGCTGGATCGAGACAGCGAAGGGTTATTACTGCTAACGGATAATGGCCAGCTGCAAAACCTGATTGCCTCACCAAAGCACAAGATGCCCAAAACATACTGGGTTCAGGTTGAGGGAATCCCAGACTCTCAAGCTTTAGACAACCTTCGTACCGGAGTAGTTCTAAACGATGGCCCAACACTCCCGGCACAGGTAGAACTCATTGATTCTCCTGATGTTTGGGACAGAGTGCCTCCTATACGGGAAAGAAAGTCGGTTCCAGACTGCTGGATTCAATTAACGATAAAGGAGGGTAGAAACCGTCAGGTAAGAAGAATGACCGCGGCTATCGGTCATCCAACACTCAGACTGATTCGGTGCCAGATTGGGTCATGGAAAATTGACGACCTTAAGCCAGGCCATTGGCGTGAGCTGGAAATTCCTGCTTCACTGAAAGACAAACTCAATAAAAATAGATCAAACAGTGTGAAGTGGAAAACATCAGGAAAGCACCGTCACTGGAAGAAATAATTCTTCAGCACTACTTACCGGTCAGCAGGGCGGCATTAGCCATAACCCTGACAGCGATCACTATTTTGTCCCTATTGCCAATAGATAATTTCAGAGGTGTTGATCTGACATTCTGGAAGTTACCCGTCGCTGCTGACAAAATAGCTCACTGCATTGCTTTCCTGGTTATTTCAGGCCTTCTTGATGGCTTTTGTTATCAGGACAGGTTCAACCTGAAAAAAGCTTCCATCGCAGCTTTATATGGTATGTGGATTGAAGGCCTGCAATCCCTTACTGACTATCGCCACCCATCGTTTTGGGATATCGTCGCAAACTGCCTTGGCATCCTCATGTATTGGTTATTAATTCCTGTTTTTAAACGAATCCCTGTCTTAAGAGTTCGCTGGCGATATAAAGAAGCACTCACTGAAGAAATAACATCGAACCTTTGAAGCCAACCGGTATTCCATGCACATCACCTCAGTCCTTGTAGGCTCTAAGAGGAAGAAGGGAGCGGTCAAAGAGCACAACAGGAATGATTTCACCTCCTGAATTCCTTACTACCTTGAGATTATCGTTAGCCTCCTTATCAGCAACAACAATCATCTTGGGGCTATAGCCATCAGAAACACGGCTGGTCAGCATGTCTACGTCAGGGAAAGCTTTTACCTTAATACCATCCCTGTCCATCGTACGCTTGAACAGGTTCTGTTCTTCCCTGGTCAGGCCTAGTAAAGCAACTGAAGGCTTAATAGAAGGGAAAACGAAACTCCCAAATAGAAATAAAAGATTACTGCCAGCAGCCGGGATAAAGCCAGAATTCTTCGGCGCGAAGGCCAGGTTAGCACTCACCCCTCGTCCATCTTCATCCCGATAGCGAATGGAAGGATAGATAAGAGGAAGAACAGCACCTGAATCAAAATTCCCGCCCCATTGAAGAGTCCCCATAATTGAAAGTGCCAGATTCAGATCAATACTCCAGTGTTCGGATAAATGGAAAGAGAAACGAAGAATAGGCCCAGTGAAAATCATGGGAACAAAACGGCAGTCAAGCATACCGCCGAATTGCCAGAGCAGATCAATATCCCCCCACTCGCTTTCGTAGCCTGTTAAGATGACTTTTCCTGCAATACCAGGATTAAGAACAAAGCGGCCATCGCTATCCAACAGAATTCCAGAGTTCTCCTGATGGAAACCCCTGTCGATATGTGCAGAGAATCCTGTGATATCAATTTCAAATGCTTCCCCCTTCAAGCAGAATAAAAATATAGGTACGAAAAAGGTCAACTTCTTTACGGTGTTGGAAACCCCTGGCATATCAGACAAAACCCACCCCCAGTTCTTTGAATAATCAGTGAATTCAGAAGTGGACTTTTGTTTTGACAATTAGTTCAGACCAGTCAAATGATTGAACATTCGAAAAATAGAAACAGACGTATGCCCCCTCTTCCCAATGCCAGTTGAGACTCAGCTTTTTATTGCCAGCTCTCTATGGGGCGGGGAGCAGTTACCAGAGGCTGAGCCACACCCGTCGAGCAGGCAATTCCATGATTACTCAGCAAGTTGCAGGCATACCAGGCAATCTCAAAATGTGTGTGTGCAGTTGGATGAACTGTATCAAAAAAGAAGTGGTCATCCGGGTTAGTACAGAGGGGAACCTCTTTACCTGCTGCAGTGTGAGATACTACCTGGGCTGCATCCGCCAGAGACGGGTTCTTCATAATTTGGTTAACCAGTCCCGCGCCATAATGTTCCTTATACGCATCAATATCTGGCAACCCTGCTGTTATTCCCAGGCATGGTTTATCCGTAATGATTCCGTGCCGGGAAGCTCCCGATATCAGCTGACTCATCATGGTTGCTGCATCCAGCTCAATAATCTGTGTGTCCTCATAACGCTCACGAACAGATTGTAATGCTGTCTGCAGCTCACTATTGTTTTGTTGAACGGCATTGGCCATCCAGGCGCGAGTGGGTTCCGGCGCAGACTGGTATCTGGGTGTTAAATTGATATCGGGAAGGTTTATCACCACGACATGCCTGGCTCCCAAGCGGATCAAGCGGGTAATATCCGATACATACTTATTCACCACCTCTTTGGAATCCGGCCAGCCATTCAGGTAATCATTGGCACTGTTAAAAAAGATCACCAGAGTGTTTGCCCCGTCAAAAGCGAGCTTTTCCTGTGACCATGCACTGATAATCAGACCTTCACATGGGGGAACCAGACTGCCAGACACAAAGTCTTCACCCAGGCTTTCAATGCCATGAGCTATGTGAATAAGGTCACCGGGGTGCTCAAATTTCTGGGGTGCGCATAATGTCCAGCTACCGGCCATGGCACGATTATCAAGACTCGCCCCGAGCATATGATGAAGGTAGTCGGGCCAGACACCCTTATACTCAACTCCTCCCGTAAACATCCCTTTCAAATAGTATTTAGGATCAGGTAAAACCGGGATTGGCAACTGCCGGGTAAAATCCAGAAAAGCAGTTAATGATTCTTTTTCAATGCTTAACGCGATGTGCGACTTTGTAAGAAGCTATCTCAAATTACTAGCATGATGGTAAGTCCAACTTAAATCTTCAAAATCACACAACTATACGCTTTCCGTTTTTTTAATCTTCGGAAATAAGGTTCTCAA
>NZ_LUKQ02000165.1 GCF_001647025.1 Endozoicomonas atrinae | reverse complement strand
GATCATCCTGAGTTTTAATCTGACTGGCTATTTGATCTACCAGTTTTTCGTTGATTTCAACGCTCATTGTTATTCTCCATTTTGGAGTATTAACGACAAGCGTTTACACAATTTAAATTACATTCCCCGAAATCGTAGAGAAAAATCGGGGACAGGTCTGAACTTCTACATATAAAAAGCCAGGCCATATAAAGTATCAGGTGTAGTAACCAAGATCTGATCTGACACTTTCGACCAACAAACTTTGACGTTACCCTGTTAATTCTATTGTACTTTCTAACGACGCTTTTTCACTGATAACCTGAACAAAGCTGCTACAATAGAACCATATAGGTATAAAAATGACGGGGCTAACAAGAGAACCGTTCATTCAGAAAAGCCTTCACTTCCGGCGTAGAGTTTGCACCTATACTCAGTAGCATCTTGCAGCCAAGCCTCTGCCGGTTCTTTGCGCACTCAGCCAGGCGAATATCCATCAAGGCCTGGGTCTCCTGGGTAATTACAGCCCCAGCAGCCACCAGTGGGTGAAACTCATCAAGCCTGTTTGCCTTAATCGCAATATACAGACGTTGATCCAATAGAACCTGAGTCTCAGGGGTAACCATTGCTCCCAGGTTGAACAGCATGGTCATTTCTTCCATATGACCTTTCGATTCCATCACTTTTTTGAGCCGGTTATTCAGTAAGTTCTGGACTTCTGCCTGATAAAACCCTCTGTTAATTAAACTCACTTTAAGTTTTTTTGGAAAAGCTGCTGGAAGCTGATTTATGGCTCGGGCTGCCTTGACGGAATGTCCCTTTCTCTTTAGAAGGATTTTATTGATGGAAATTTCGCAATTTTCCTGCAAAGGCCTTACACTTTTGGGTTTTAACTTGTAAACAAGCCTGTATTTGAGAAAATTGCCGCTGGCGATAGCATCCTTAAACTGCTGTAAATTTTGCTGGCTTCCAACACTCGATGGGGCGTTTATCATTTTCTGCTTCTCCTTGATGATTGATTGAATTTATATGAGTAATCGGATGCAGTTCTTTAGTCATGTATCCTGTCAAAATAAAGTCTTACCAAGACAACGAAAATCTTTTCTCTTCGCCTGTGCAACGAAAAACAGAAAATCATCTCCAGGCTTCTCATCTTGCATCAATACATCATCAAAGCCTTGGTCTTATCATTTTCCTTATGAAGAGCCATAACCCGAACTATCACGGGAGCTTTGACTCTGAATACGTGGACGAATAACACTGTAATCGTGCTCTTGAAGCACCGATAAATGTTCTTCTTCCAACAAAAGGGGGTTGGCCCCATCTATTTCAGACTTATCTAAAACCTGCTTTTTTTTCAATGGCTCTGAGGGCTCGGAAATACGCCTTTTTCTGCAGTTTCCAGGTTCCGTACTAACGTCGGTCTCTGCAACTCTGCTGTTGGCGTGATCTTTAATATACCCAATGAGATATTTATAGCGCTTGATATGAGCGGCAGCATTAACCCTTTTTTCCAGAGCACTTCCTTCTTTAACCGCTATCGCTTCATAAAATCCCAGGTATTCTCTCAGTGTCTGCTGTCTGTTGACCATCTCGCTTTGTTCCGGATGTCCGGAGATCAGCTCGCGCTCCTGACAAAGCTTAACGATTTTCGCTGGCAATTCATGCACATTGATGGTGTCGAAGCCATTGTTACCATCGACTGACTTTGATTGTTCGAAAAGCGTGTTCAACCACTCTGGATGCCTGGCAAAGTAAGTAATAGCCTTGATCGCCATAACGCCACAGCTGGCATAATCCCTTTGGATCCTCTCCTTTGGTAACAATATGCTGACTCTCTTCCCTGGAAAGGCGGTCGCAATTTTGTCACGGATGAGTTTAACCAGAGGTTTCGTATGACAGCTTTCTTCACCCAGTGTTTCGTGAAGGTAGCAGTGCACATCATCACCGGATACCCGAACACAACCGGCTGTAACATGGTTATTTTCTGTATTGTCATAGACAAAATAACACGGTGCGTTTTCTGCAGCGTTCAGGGAGGCTTCTAACGCTTCGGGAGAGGCGCAATAGTGATACTGGAAGTTACCCTCCAGCTTTGCCAGCTTTTTACGCAGCGTGTGCTCAATCACCGGGCGAGTCAGGAAGTATTCACCATCATTCTCGTAATTGATGATCCCCTGCTTACAATGCACAACCGGGCCTGACTCGCGAAGCAGAGGATTGGTGGCCACCTGGTTAGACCGATGCCCCTCCGCTTTGCCAACAAACTCCCACTGTTTTTCTGCTCTGCGCAACATAATGGCCTCCCCTTTCCCAAGCCATTGGCAGCACTCCGGAATTCCAGGTCGTCGCGTTTGTGAGCAGATTTCTATAGAGCCATTTGATTGATTTTTAATAACAAACTCAGCCCCTTTTGCCGTATCGTGAAATGATGGCAGCTTGAGCCCGTAATAAGAACCAGTCGGTAGCTTTTTACCTGTAGTAATGCAGTAGATTTTTTTGCTGTGCTCTGTGGGTAGGCTTTTCTGTACAGAGCCTGTATCGATATCAATATGGAGAGGTTCTTCATTCCAGAGAAACGGTTGATAGGCTTTTTTGTGGTCTGTTAAATTACCAGGGCTTTCTTTTTCATGGTGTGAACCACACTTCACAGCCGATATTTTTCGACTGCGTATATTTTGCAGATCGGGCCAGTTAACGTCTTTCAACAGCTGGCTTCTAACCTCGGGTTTAACCCGCACCGCTTTCTCCGGCGCTCCCGATTCAATGCAGGTTGATCTCGATATCTCTAAATTGGCAAGGATTGTGGCTCTCAGTTGAGCGTATACTTCCATTTATCTAACTCCATTTTATTATCATTACTTACCAGCTGATAGCCTTGTCATTCTGATCCATCTGTTTTTAAACGGGATTTTTCGGATGTTTTATTGCCAGATGGCCTCTGCCAGCATTAGTGATCAGCCAATTTTGGACAATTGTGCAACTAAATAGTTCACTCTCCAGGCGTCTAATTTCATCAGTCAGTCGTTATCGCAGGTCAAATAAGCCCCATAGTATGCAGGTCAGCGGTTATGGTTTATCCAGCACCCAGCCAAGTACCTTAAAAAGCAAAGGAGGGTCACTTTACTCTCACATGAGCTCCAAACCAAAGCATCGTTCTGCGTGGTTCCAGAGAGGGGAAATATCTCTTCGCTGAGCTCAACCTCCAATGTGCATCCATTCAGACTCATAGTAATCACGCCTTCTGGATCCCAGCATCATGTAAAGCTCCCTGCCCAGCACTTGTCCCACTTCAGCCCCCAGATTGACTATCTTTACCTCTACGGTGTTAACAACCCCGCTCCCCTGGTAATCAATTCAAACAACAAGAAGGTTCACAGTATGCGTTCTCTGATAGCAATGCTTATGCATGAAACCAACACATTTTCCCCCATCCCAACTAACCTGCAACGATTTAAGGAATGGAGTGGATTGACTGGTACTGATGCTTTGTCTTTCTATCGGGATACCCGGTCTGCCATGGGGGCGTTTCTGGATCTGACTGAACAATGGGGTGACGAGATTGTCTGCCCTGTCGCTGCAGAAGCCATGCCTTCTGCACCCGCTGACGCAGAGACGTATGACTATCTCTCGAACCTTATTCTTGAAGAAGTTCAGAAAGGGGTGGATAGAATTTTACTGGCTCTGCATGGAGCCATGATTACTGAAAATACTCTGGATGGTGAAGGCACCCTGTTGAAACGGATCCGAGCTATTGCACCGGATATCCCTATCGCTGTGGCCCATGATTTTCATGCAAACATCACCACATCGACCGTTGAAAACTGCACAGTACTGACCGGCTATAAAACGTATCCGCACACTGACTTATATGAAACCGCTCACAAGGCTGGCAGTATTTTATATGACACCATGCAGGGCCAGTGCAACCCGGTGATGGCATGGCGTAAGCTGCCTTTGATCTCCCATACCCTGAAGCAGGGTACTGACGATGAACCCTTCAAATCATTCATAAGCCTCTGCAGGGCGGCAGAGCGCAAAACCGGTGTCCTGAGTGTATCTATCTTTGGTGGATTTCCACTGGCAGACAGTCCATACACAGGCACCTCCGTTGTCGTCGTTACAGATAATGACGACAGGCTCGCCAACCGCATCGCGACAGACATCGCCGAAGCCTGTTGGGCCAAACGTCACCTGCAGATTTATCAGCAAACCCCATTAAATCAGCAGATTCAGAAAGCAAAGGAGCTGACAGAAGGTCCGGTTATTCTGCTGGATCACTGTGATAATTGTGGCTCAGGTGGCACACAGGATGTGATGACAGTGATCCGTGAAGTAATGGAAGCTGGACTGAAAGATGTCGCCGTTGCCGCTGTCTGGGACCCTGAAGCCGTAGCCATAATGCAAACAGCCGGCATGGGGGCAGATGTGACCTTACACCTGGGAGGTAATACCGATATGCCTGCTATCCAGCAGTCCGGTCAGCCATTGGAAGTTCAGGGCAAGGTCATCAATTTAACGGATGGCTGCTTCCGGATCGATGGCCCCATGTACCAGGGTCTGGAGGTCTGCATGGGGCCTACTGCCGTATTGGATACCGGAAAAATGCAAATCATTGTCATATCCCGCCATATCGAGCCCTGGGATCCGGGAGTTTTCCACAGTGTCGGGATCGCTCCTGAACAGAAACGCTACTTGCTGCTTAAATCCCGTATTCATTACCGGGCAGGATTTGCGGACATAGCCAGACACACCCTGTTACTGGATGGTGATGGCGTTACCACCTCTGACTATCAGTTACTGAACTTTAGCCAGCTAAAACGTCCCATTTTTCCACTGGATCCTCTCTGCTCCTTTGAACCCAATACATCGCCAGATAGTTTATGATTAAAACCTTCTGATCAAAGCAAAAGCCAAAACAGGAACTCTTCTCCTATACCACCCTATAGGCAGGATTTGCTTCCGGGGTGAAATAAGGCAGATAACCAATGACTTGTAGCCATACGCTCTCAAGCATAAAAAGCACAACTAAAAAATAGTCATCAAGTAATGATAGAAAAGAAAAACGGACTCTGATCTCCAATTCATCTAACCCCATGGCCAGTCTTGGCTAGAACATATGTAAGCAATGCCATCAGGGTTCATCCATGAAAAACAGCTTGTGTATTCTGACCACCTGTTTTTTCGTTTTATTTTTTCTGCAAACCAGTGCAGCTCATGAGCAGGACATCAGTGACCCGATACTCATGAAAGCTGAACCATGGATGCCCAATACCTTACTTGTGTTTGGGGACAGCCTCTCAGACAGTCACGGTGATGATTTTCATTCGCCGAGTTCTGCACTCTCTACGTTCAATCTACTGAAAACCCTGAGGGGCGACTTCAACCTGCTGCTCGACGAACCACCTATTGATCTGAGCCAGTTTTTCTCCCGCGCCAGCAGTATCCGGAATATTGAACAAACCTTTGAACTGTATCGTGTAGAACTCCAGGCAGAAAAACGCGAACAAAGCTTTATTCGACGATTAATGACAGGGCTGGAAGAGCGTGCTGTGAATCAGCTGGAAGCACTGCTGACGAATATCCTGGTCAGCCTCAAATTCATGGAAGAGAGGGTCGACAGTCATCTGCTGGTTGCCGTGAAACGTACCGCCCGCTTTCTCCGTAAGATTGAGCATTCCACGGTTGCACGTCTGATGCCCTCCATCAAAAGTATCAGCAGGCTTCTGGCCAATAAGACTGAGGCCCTGGGCGAAATTATCAACGCAGACCTGGTCTCTATGATGCCCGCAGTGGCTGAGGATACGTTATTGTCAACCACCAGCCGGTTCGCAGAACAGATACCTCTCTTACCCGACAGCCAGCACTACGAAAAAGGTAAATGGACCACCGGCAGAGATATGGATTTGATGTGGCCCGAGGTGCTGGTCAGAATGATGTCCTATTCGAAACAGCACAAAGTGAATCTTGATAACCGGGCAATGGCTGGAAGCTGGATACTCTGTGCTGAAGGTAAGCTGGGCAGACCTGGTGCCTTCCTGAGTTCTGTGGAGGGGATCATGGATGCGGCTGTCACCCTATTTCAGGGCAGCCTCATCCCCCCCTGCGAAGGTCTGATTGTTCAGTCTTATCTGAGTCAGCGCAGGGGCAAGGTTGATAAACACACGCCAGATCCGCTGATCGCACCGGACACCCTGGTGGTCTTTTTTAATGGCGGTAATGATTTCCTGAATAACTGGCATGACCCTGATGATATTGCCCAGGAACAGGCGCAGGATATTTACAATGTGCTGCAGGCGGGGGCCCAGCGAGTTATCGTCTTTATACTGCCCGACATCACGGCCGCCCCCAGGTTTCTTAACTCCCCGGAACGACAGGAGTTGCATGAAAAGTGGCGGGTATATAGTGCCAGCCTGAGTATGAGAATTAACCTGCTAAGGGAGACATTTCCACAGCACTCTGGCTATCGTGTGATGAAGATTGATGGCGAAGAAGTGTTTGGAACACTGCGAAAAGATCCCCAATGGGATTTCGAGCACCCTATTCTGAATATTCCGATACCCGGTATGGATGATGCTGAAGAGGTTGAAAAAGAACGCCAGGCCCGCATTGTAGAAAAGCGTAAAGAGGCTGAACAGCAGCACAACATTGTGGCTCAGGAACTGCTAAGTAATGCGGCATTTGATGACAGCTGGCAACCCATCCGCGACCATTTCTCTCAGGTAATTCCCGGTAAAACCGCATTTTACAGCGACAGTGTGCATCCGAGTGCCGAGGCTCATTACGCCATTGCAGAGCAGACCTGTCAGATTCTGAAAGAACGGTTCAACATTCCCTGCGATACCAGCAACTATCCTATAGAGCTGGCTATTAAGGAAGCGCAACAACGCAAACATGAATTATTTTAGGTCACTGCAGGTCTGATCTTTTTCACTGAAAAATAGCAATCATCTCGAATGGTGTCATTGGGGGATTACTTCATGATGGTGGTAAGAATCCGGGGTTATCGCTATCTACAGCAGCTACTCTTATCAGACTTGAACTGTTGAGGCTTACCATGAAGAAAGGTCACCACTACAAAATCCGTCTTGAGCACACCCAGACCCCTGATGGTTCAACGCCAGACGATCAACCCGTTGAGTTTGATTTCATCAGCCACGATGAAATATTTGGCATACTGGAAAAGCTGAAACAACGACCGGATATCGAGCCAGAGACCGCTGCACAGTTAGGTCTGGGCATCAAGCTGTTTGGTGGCGTTCTTCTGGAACACCGAAACTCACCACTGTTTTCAACCCTTGCGCCCCATTTCTCCGACTTTATGAAAGCACTGAAAAAGTCTGGATAACATCATTTCTGGCAGGATCAGCCACGTTGTCCTGTCCATCTGCCGGGCATGCCTTGCATCCGTCAATATAAACTCTGTACTCTTCCTGCTAAACGGGTGATTTATCCCCTGAGATATTCCCAATCAGGATTTTTATAATGGATTTTGAGAACACAAATACCGAAGAACAACTAAAAGCGGTTGAGAAAAAAATGCTATGGATGCAACTGGCAGATGCACCAGCCATGATTGTTATCGGACTGGGTATGTTTGCCAAGTTCGGGCAGTCCCCGGAAACGCTTCACCCCTGGTTGGGCAATTCACTGATCGTTGACTCAGCACTGTCTGTTGCTATTCCCGTCGCAATTTTTTGTGCCTTTCAATCGTTCAGGCTGATGAAAAAAAGCAGTGAATTGAAGAAGCTGATCAACGGGTAACCAATTACTATGGCCTGGCCTGCTGGCTTACAGTCATTAGAAGATAGCAAGGCCTGATCCTGTATCTTTACCCTTTCCACAGGATAATTTTTCCAACTAAGTAGCTGGCCATATGGAATCGAATAATTCTGGGTGAGTGGATAGTTACTATGCAAGGCACAACGGCGCGAGCATAGCCGTAGCTATGTGATCGTAGCGGTAACACAGCACGCCTGCATGGATGCAGGTGGTAGGGCAACGCAGGAGCAGATTGCCGAGAGTGACTAACCACTTACTCAGAAAATATGATTTCATATGGTTAGTTACATATATTGCAACTTGCTCTATATCAATCAGTAAATACAGTAGAAACTTTCTATTGTGAATGTATGGCCGGATCTACGACAGACGTAGGCATTGGCGTCATCAACTCTTGAATTATTTTTGCTCTTTTAATAAAAGCCTGTTGCTCGGATTCTCCTATAAGCGCCCCTATCTTTTCACTAAAGTTCTTTAATAACTTAAAAAACCGATCTCTGGCTTCTTCCTGTTTTTTGGCAGCGGCTGTTGTTGTCTCCAGAGGTAAAGATAAGCCTTCACCAGAACTCCACTCAGGACTACTGTCTGATCCTGAAACCGCTTTTACCATTAAATCCTCTACCCAGTCTCTGTAGATATGACATTCACAATACAAACTATTCAATGAGTCATTACCTGTTGGAAAGCAAAGATCCATATCAATAAGTTTGATATCGACTTTTCTGATATTCGCTTCTAATGGCACAACCATAACGTTGGGCAATTTTGCCCGATCATGTCTGCCCCATAGAAAATTCAGCAATATGATCTCAGAATACACCGATGTATCAATCACCCCCTGTATTAAGAGAGTTTTCAAACTGGCTTTCTCAATATCAAACTTTTCCCCTAAATGCCCCTGACCTTGGAGATTTCTAAGGTGACGATCAGCGCTAACCCCCTTTACTTCAACCATCAAAGTACCGTACTCCTGATGATTATTCAGTCCAATTCCCATACAGGGAAGCCGGCCTGACAGCTTCAGTAATTTCGCGAGATCAAAGGCCAGTTTTGCTCTTAATGGCGCCTGAAGGAAACCACCTTTAAGGGGGTATAATTGCTTTAGATTTTCCGGGGGATTATTGAATAAGCTGATGAATGTTTCACTATCAGTCTTGTTTTCCGTTTTAAAGACAAAACTGACAGACCCACTAGAGATACCATGCAGTTTGAAGGGAATAACCGTACCAAATTTACCGCCCCCTAAAGCACCTGAATTATTTCCCTGTCCACAGTATATTTTTATGTTGTGCTCCCTCAATGTTTTCAGGGGAAATTCACTACCCTGCATTCTAACTTTCCCTTTTCTGGAGACAAGATGCCCCAGGTACAAGGATGATTCCTCATAGCACTTTTGTGGAAAAACATCTTTTACTAACTCCATATGCCGGGCTAAATACCGCTGAGAAGTACAGCTTCTCCCTCCCTCAATCCTGGTACAGTTGATGACCCCTCTTCCATGAAAACTGGTCATATTGCTTTTATTTTTTAATGTGTCTTTAATCGGTGAGGAAGGCTCACTGGCCACTCCTGAGGGTAAGCAATAACCTTCGTCTTTTTCGTTAACAGCGTTCCTGAAGATAGCCGTTTCTGAACTACATTTTATCCCGGTTGGAGGAAAGCTCACCGATACTTACCTTTTTAAGTTTTCCAATATTGATCACGAGTTAAACACTAACCCTTTACCGTTCAAGATTAAGTTTATTTCTAAATTAAATCTTGCTGATTTATTGCCTGACAAAGACCTGTCAGCTTAAAAGCACTCAACCTATAGAATTATTCAAAATAGGTTCAGGAGATTTTAATCCATGCTTTGACATAGTCACATGAACATTCTACATGCTACCGGTTACTGATTATTACCTCTTGGCTATTCCTGCTTTGGTCTATAGTTGGCTCACAGACGTTCCAATTCTGTTTATTGAAACTCCCTTGTAGCAATACTGGATGCATTATGGAATTCAAAGACTACTACAAGATTCTGGGTGTTGATCCTGATGCTGATAAGAAAACAATAAAGAACGCCTACCGAAAGCTGGCCAGGAAGTATCACCCGGATGTCAGTGACCATCATGATGCTGAAAACCAGTTCAAGGAGGTTGCTGAAGCTTATGAAGTATTGAAAGACGACGCCAAACGTGCAGAGTACGATGAAATTCGTCAGTACGGAGGATCTCAACAGGGCTTTCGCCCACCGCCTGGCTGGGAACCCTCCGGTTCCTGGAGCGATGGAGGAAATCATTTTCAGGGCGATTTTTCAGACTTTTTTTCGTCTATTTTTGGCAGTGGCTCAGGCTCTCGCGCCAGCGATTTTGGACGACACAGGACATATAGCCAGCGAGGGCAGGACATTGAAACCGAGATGCCTGTTTTTCTTGAAGACACCCTCTCAGAAGAGTCCAAAACCATCTCCTATAGCCTGCCCCACTACGATGAGCATGGGCACGTTACCGAGATGAGTAAAACCCTCAAAGTAAAAATCCCTCCCGGCGTAACCGATGGTGAGTTGATTCGCCTGAAAGGACAGGGTTCGCCCGGCATCGGCGATGGGGGCAGTGGCGATTTGTACCTGCGAATTCGGCTGGTGCCTCATCCATTGTTTGATGTAGAAGGTCATAACCTGATAATTACCCTTCCCATCGCCCCCTGGGAGGCCGCCCTTGGCGCTAAAGTGACGCTGCCGACGCTGTCTGGCAAGATTAATCTAACCATTCCAGCCAACAGTCAGAGTGGCCAGCGCTTGCGGGTAAAAGGCAAAGGTCTGCCTGGTAAACAGATGCAGGGAGATCTTTATGCGGTACTGAAAATTGTTATACCCAAAAGCAACGACAACATTAAGGAGCATTGGCAGCAACTGGCAGAACAGGCCCCCTTCGATCCGCGAGCCGAATGGAGTGAAGCCTCATGAACGATATACAGACCACCTACCTGAGTTTCACTGAAATCTGTCTGCAAACCGGTGTAGCAGAAGAAACGATCGTCGAAATTATCGAGCAGGGGATTGTAGACCCCATCGGTACTTCGCCCGGTGAATGGCGATTCAGCCCAGCTATGGTTCTGCTGACCAGAAAAGCTGTACGCCTGCACGATGACCTTGATGTGGACTGGCCGGGTATAGCCCTGGCTATTGAGCTACTGGAAAAACTGGATCGGCTTCGAGAAGAAAATCGTCACCTTAAACGGCGGCTCAGCCGCTTTGTGAGTAGTTAACGTTTCCAAAAACTTTAAGCACCTGTTTAAGAAGGTTCCATCTCCAAGGTATGTTGGCGTGTTTCTAAACCAGACTGTGTGTCCCACTGAGCTCTCAAGAAAGCGTCAACAACCCCTAAGGGTAAAAGCCTACAGCACTTTTTTCCCCATCGAAAGTCCATGTAACAACTCATCATTTACGTGAAATTACCGGTCTTGCTACTAGGGGAGAATTTTGGGTTTACTGGGTATGATCGTTTTCTTCTAGACGCCTAAAATAGGCAATATAAACAATATGTTAAATTAAAAAAGAATTAGAAAACCACAATAGTCAGCAATCCTGACTGTTTTGTTATGCCCTAACCCCGGAGTACACCGTAAGATTGTTTTAATCTTCAATTTGCCGATGGTGTCGAGAATGGATTCTGGGCTGTATATACCACAAAAACCAGCCCAAAAAAGTAGATATTCTATTGATATATCCACAAAGTCAGCATTGTCCGAAACCTTCCAAGGCAAAATTCCTTTTCAGAGTCGTGACACGTTTTTTATTTATGATGAAAGGCGATCAAAAATCAGGACCAACGTATAATTAAAAACCTGGACGGAGGGAAAGCCTATGTTGAGTAATTTGAATAGCCTGACACCAAAAGTGTTAGGTGCCTTTCGTCAAATACCAAAACATGGTTTATCGAACCCATCCTTTAACCAGCGACTGGTAATGCAGGTTGCAGCCAGGCAACCGTACAAGGCTCAACAGGCATCAGCCACTTCTCATATTGAGCGTAAGCCCTTTATATCTCAGGCCGCTATTGTAAAAGGCGTAAAGCCTTTGTCGACCAATATTCAACCAGGTATTCAACAGAGAATTCAGCAACTGTTTGACAATCAAGTGTCTGTGACACCTTCTGTAAACCCGTCTTCTAACCCCACTACTCCATTTGTCAGGGTTAAGACTGCATCATCAGCGCCTAAGCCTGCACAGCTGAAACCAACAGTCACACAGGCCACTGCTAAACCGAAGCGCTTATCAAACGACACTTTCCGGCTTCAGCGGTTTATTGACGCCCAGAATAGAGGCTACAGACACGGTACTCCACACCATCAGGCTCTTGAGGAAATGCGACGTGGCAGGAAGCAGAGTCACTGGAGCTGGTACGAGTTACCTATAGTAAATGGCTTTGGCCAGTCCAGAATGTCCCATTACTTTGCATTAAACAGCCTTGAAGAAGTTCACTCATACTATGCAAATGAAATACTCAAACCTCGCCTGTTAGAGATATTCAGCTGTATTAACAGTCATCAAAATACTCCTATTCAAGTGATAATGGGCAGCAGGTGTCATCACCGGCGTAAAAAGTCCTCAAAACACCAGTCCAAAATGACCTGTCGTTAAGTATAGCTTTTTGGGGTGGTCTGCAAGTCTGATAGTTCCAGAAAGTTAAATATTTTACTAAGCTGACTCT
>NZ_LUKQ02000164.1 GCF_001647025.1 Endozoicomonas atrinae | reverse complement strand
GATCATCCTGAGTTTTAATCTGACTGGCTATTTGATCTACCAGTTTTTCGTTGATTTCAACGCTCATTGTTATTCTCCATTTTGGAGTATTAACGACAAGCGTTTACACAATTTAAATTACATTCCCTATCAGCAAAGATCCCGAGTTTGTGCTCACCGCTCTCACCGCCTGATGGTGGAGCTCAAGGTAAGTATATTATCTCTAGCACCCAACAATACCACCAGAATAGGTGGTATTGTTGATACAGTTTTCCAACGATCTGATTTAACAGTGTGTTGCTATATACTGGCCATCTCGACAACCGCCCATCTTCTCCCAATTTCTGACTCTCAACAAAGCCCCGAAATCCTAATGCTAAGGCTCCATTACCTCATGGACAATCATGCCTATTTACTCAAGCACCGCTGTTGCTGACTTGCGTACATTAAATGCAGTCCTCTATCGACTGAACTCTGTCAAAGCCCGAAAAATAGTTGTGCACAATGCAGGAGTATTTGGATTGGAAAAGAGCTGATTACACGCATCACCTCCTCTCCATTTCACTATAGAAATCAATTTGGTCAGTAATTCAATGAAACTGTAAGTTTAGGTTCGAGAGCTTCATTGAAACGATACTTCAAAGCCCACTCAAGTTATCAACGCACCATTTAGCTCGCTTTAGAATGGCATTCCTGTCCGCTAGAGCTTTTTTATCCCATCCCTTATACACCAGTGCAGTCCTAGGGTTCTTGTGCAATAACTCCCGGTGCTTTTCCATAAAGTGCCAGTAGAGACTGTTTAAGGGACAGGCGCTGTCTGTCTCCTTTTCCTTCACGTTGTAAACACAGTCTCCGCAATAGTCACTCATCTTCTGCACATAATTGCCACTGCCAGCATACGGTTTCGATGCCACCATGCCACCGTCCGCGTACTGTGACATGCCCCGGGTATTGGGCAGCTCTACCCACTGAATCGCATCAATGTAAATGCCCAGGTACCACTGATCGACCTGATCAGGATCAATACCCGCAAGCAGGCAGAAGTTACCGGTAATCATCAACCGCTGAATATGATGGGCATAGGCATACTGCAATGATTGAGTGATGGCATGCTGCATACAGCTCATCTGTGTCTGCCCGGTCCAGAACCACTCAGGCAAATCCTTTTCCGCTTTCAGAAAGTTCAGGGATTCGTAGTCTGGCATATTGCTCCAGTAAACCCCCCGGATATATTCACGCCACCCCAGAATCTGACGGACAAAGCCCTCTATTTGCGCCAGAGAAATAACATCAGGATTTTCCTGCCAGGCTTTGACGGCCTTATCAATCACCTGTTTCGGGTGAAGCATTTTGGTATTCAGGGCAAAAGAGATCCGGGAATGGTAGAGGCTCCACTGATGATCACTGTTCGCAGTCATCGCATCCTGAAACTGACCAAAGTGCGGCAGGCAATGGGTGCAAAAGTAGTTAAGCAGCTTTAATGACTGCTGACGTGTAATTGGCCATAGCAAATGAGTGCCGATGTCTCCAAAGCTTTGAACCTTATGGCGTTTTAATCGTTCCAGTACTGATGCTGTTGAACTGGCAAACACTAACGGTTCTGGAATCTGCTCAAGGTCAGCAGCTTTGAGCTTGGCGCGATTATCAGCATCATAATTCCATTGACCTCCTTCCGGCTGGTCATCACACATCAGGATATTGTGCTGTTGCCGCATCTTTCGGTAGAAGGTTTCCATCCTGCCAGGCTTACCCGGCTTAAACCGCTTGGAAAGTTCATTAAAAGGGACCAGAAAATGTTCGGTATCCCACTCTTTTTTAGAGATGGTTTTCTTAATTGATTCATCGACCTCAAAGTCTCTTAACTGTTCCAGCAAACGGTATTCATCAGGCCGCTGGTATTCAAAATTGGCCACTGAATATTGCTGGCAAAGATGGGTGATCAGTGAAGGCAGGTCTTTAAAATCTCTTGTTTCATCCAGCGTTAAGTGAAGCACCTGATGCCCCGCTTTCTGCAATGCCGTAGCGAACTGTTCCATGGCGAGAAAAAAGCCGCAAATCTTTTGCACATGGTGCTTTACGTAACCTGTCTCCTGAAGCAACTCAGGCAATCACATAAACACAACCATTGTCCTGCTTACTGAACCAGCTGTGTCGGGCATTGAGCTGGTCTCCGAGAATAAGCCTGAGGGTAGAGTAGTGTTTATTTTTCTTCATCCATCACCCGATTTCGTTGAGATCGGCAACGCCTTGAACAGTAGCGAACCTCTTCCCAGCAGAGTTCCCATTTTTTTCGCCAGAAGAAAGGGCGACGGCATACGACACACTGCTTTACTGGCGTTCGAGCAGTCTTCTTGTCGGCATTTCTTAGCTTTTGAGAGTACTTCATACCTTTTTTACGTCAAATAACTTCAACTGGCTCTGTAGAACCTACAATAGAGGCTGCGCAAACTGTCATCCCAATGGATATATCGCCGTATGCCGGTTATCCCGTGAATCTGCTAGATTCCCCCGCCCCTTCAAAAAGGCACGACTTCCATCTATCTCAGGGCTTTCAGACCTCATGCTGAGCTATCAACACCACTACCACGCGGGCAATCATGCCGATGTACTCAAGCACTGGCTATTACTGGCCTGCGTGCGTCATATGCAGAAGAAAGATAAGCCTTTTGATTACATCGACACCCATGCCGGCGCAGGCCTATACCGACTGGACTCAGCCATGGCCCGCAAAACGGCGGAGAGTGATGAGGGTGTCCTTAAGCTGGACTGGAAAAAACTGAAAGGTCTGAAGGACTACCGCGGCCAGATTGCCGACGATATCCGTTCGAAACGTTACCCAGGCTCTCCATTGCTGGTAAAGCGGCTGTTAAGACCCGGTGACAAAGCCTGGCTCTATGAAATGCATCCGCAAACCGTTAATGAATTACGCGGACATTGTGAGCATCGACGCCTGTGTCATGTTCGTCAGGAAGACGGTTTTAAGGGACTCCCTGCCATTCTGCCTACTGCCAGTCGTCGTGCCCTGGTATTGATTGATCCCTCTTATGAGATTAAATCAGATTACCAGACCGTGGTTAAGGTTATGGAGGCCGCTTATCTGAAAATGCCTCAGGCAATGCTACTGCTGTGGTATCCCGTGGTGGATATGCATCAGATTCGGCAAATGGAAAAGGGGTTTTCCAAAAGCAAGATGCGCAATGTTCACCTGTTTGAGATGGGTATTGCTGACAACAATGAACCTGGAATGACCGCGTCAGGCATGGTGGTTGTAAACCCTCCATGGACTCTGGCTGATGACTTTATCCGAACGATGCCAGACGTTTCAGCCCACCTGGCAAAAGACCATCAGGCACGATGGCGACATCAATTATTAGTTGCAGAATAATTACGGCATGATAGGCCAGTCGGCGGCATCAACAGTGTCGAGAGGGTAAGTTTTTTTACCCTCCCAACGCTTTATATAACTGCCATCAGGGTCGTACTGCCGGGTCTGTTTATCCAGATCAAAATGGCGGCACCCTTGCGGATCCGCACCAACACCCGCCAGATACTGCCAGTTGCCCCAGTTACTGCCCACATCGTAATCCACCAGTTGCTGCTCAAACCAGGCTGCGCCGTAACGCCAGTCCATTCCCAGTTCATGGATAAAACAGCTGGCCGCTATCTGCCGCCCACGGTTTGACAGGTAGCCGGTGGCCTGCAGCTCCTTCATACAGGCATTCACGATAGGCCAGGGGGTATTACCGGCGCACCACTTCTGAAACCGTTCAGGATAAAAGCAAGACAATTTGCATTTATCCTTGATGCCTCTGGATGAAAACAGCCGTACACCATGCTTCAGGGCATACCATTGAAAATATTCACGCCACAACAGTTCAAATAGAATCCAGTAGGTGGACTCATTGGCCATGATCATGGATTCAAAGTGCCTCAGTGCCTGGGCAATCTGTCGAGACGAGAGGCAGCCATGAGCCAGCCAAGGGGAAAATTTGGTGGTGGTTTCCCAACCCTGCAGGGCATTGCGCGTCTCCTTATAGGTGGTTGGCTGCATCGTTGAGAAATATTGCTTTAGATGCTCTGCTCCCGCAGCTTCACCACCTTTAAAGGGACTGCCAGCTTTGCCGGTTGCTGGCAGCCAGTCAGAACGGTAATTCAATCCAGGCATTGGTCTTGGAATAATATCCGGTGCTGTGACGGCTTCTGAGATTTGCAGATTGTCTACCTGCTTTCGAAACTGGGTAAATGTTGCCGGTAGATTCTCAAGCTCAAACGGGAGTTCCTCCTGCTGAAACAAGGAGTACGTTGCTACTTCTTTAAAGGTCACTGAAGGAAAAAGCTGCTTCAGAGTTTGCCAATACTTAGCCTCCTGGTAACCCACATTCTGACTGCGATAGACAGTTTCAATCTCATGAGCTTTCAAGAGCCGCCCGACAGCCTGTAGCGGGTTATGCAAACGAATCAGCAGTTTCTGTCGTCGTTGTTCAAGCTGTGATTCAAGGCTTTGAATACTCTCCCTCAGGAAACGCCAGCGATGATCACCCATCACCCGTGACTGGTACCGACCGGGCTTAAACCATGAAGGATCAACGCAATAGACGCACACCAGGTTTCTGCAGCTACCAGCAGCTTCCATAAAGGCCCGGTTATCACTAAGCCTCAGATCATTTGTAAACAGAAACAGCGTTGTTCCCTGCAAGAGCAATACCCTCCAAACCTGCTAGCCCCATCACTTACTTATACGTTAGTTTTTCCAAATCAAGACAAACAACATCCAACAACCGATAACTCTATGTAATTTATAAAAAATATTGTTTTATTATTAAATACATCAAATCTATTTTGGTTTTATGCCCTCTCAGGTAAAGTAGCCTTCACCGCAAAATGATTCTTGTACTCCTCCCAGCCATAGACCGAAATGTTCAGACACTTTACCGGTAATCAGTCTGTAATGATGATTGGCCTCGACTTTGGTTCTACCACTAGTCGCGCCATGATTGCCTCTGCACACCTTGAACGTAATCCGATGACTGAGCGGATGGAGCTGGGAGAGCCTGAGCTGATTTATCGCTCTGACGCCATACTGACGCCCTTCGAAAATGGCGAACTCTGCACGGAAACCATTAATACCTGTCTTGAGCAATGGCTGGAAGAAAGCGGAATTGATTGTGATCAGCTCTTTTCAGGTGGCGTCATTATCACTGGCCTCGCGGCAGAAAAGCAAAACGCCCTGGCCATCGCCCGCTCCGTTCGGGAGAAAGTGAATCAGGCCATTGTTGCTACTGCAGACGACCCATGCATGGAATCCTGGCTCGCCTTTATGGGCAACAGCCTAGAACTTTCACGGGCAACGCCGGAAATCCCCTTCATCAATCTGGATATTGGTGGGGGAACCACTAATCCAGCACTGGGAATAGACGGTAACATCACAGAGTCTGGATGCTACTACATTGGTGCCCGACACTTTCAGTTTGAACCAGGCACCTACCGGTTACTGGAAGTATCCAACCATGGTCAACAACTTCTGGTACAACTGGGTCTACAGTTAACCATCGGTGAAGAATGCAGCCAGAACAGTATCGACAAAATCGTCAGTTTCTATGTCCAGGGGCTCGAAGCCATGGTCACGGGCGATCATAGCTGGTTCGACCAGGGTGATGGACAGCAGCTTTGTCAGGTAGCCTTTCAACCGAATGCCCAAGCCCTGCAACAGGCTGCAATTACCTTTTCCGGCGGAGTCGGCGAACTGCTTTATCAGTACACAGCGACAGGCAAACTGCCAGATACCACGGCCTTTGGTGATCTTGGCATTGACCTGTGCAAAGCAATTGCAGACTCCAAAACTCTCTGCCGTAGTCTTAGCCAATATATTCCCGAATATAAGGGACGCGCGACCGTTTATGGTCTGGCACTGCACAGTGCCGAACTATCTGGTAACACCCTGTTTATGCCAAAGCCTGAACAGCTGCCGGTTAATGACCTTCCCATTGTTGCCCGCCTGGCGCTTAATGCCGATGAGAACCGAATCAAGCGGGCCATCGAACTGGCCAGAAAGACCCATAATGGCGGTTGCATACGTATAACCCTTAGGGATGACAATTATCCGGGCTTTAAAGAGTTGAAAAGCTTTGGTGAGAAGCTGGCCGAGATGATTGAACTGTCTGGTTTTCCTTCAGAGTTACCTCTGCTTCTACTGGTACCCAAAGACTTCGGCAAAGTGATTGGCAGCTACGCCAGCCGCTGGGGAAAGCTGCCAGTCAACCTGATGGCAGTGGATGAAGTTCCCGATCGTAAAGCAGGGTTTGTCAGCCTGGGCAAAGTGAAGAACTTTGTCATACCCGTTTACTTCTATGGGATGCATTAAAATGATAGAGCCCTTTACTTTCTGGAAAAGAGTATGGGGCTATCCATATTGATCCAGGAAAGCGATTAACTCGATTTATTCCGGAAACAAAAAAACCGACCTCTGCTAACCAGCTAGAAAATAAGAAATAAAAAATATTAAAGATCAACTTACTCAGAAGACTCTGCCTCCCGAGCCAATGCCAATTAATATCCCGATAGCTCAGCGTTATTGTTCTCCCTACGGCTATCCGCTACCCGACCCATCAGAGGTTACATCTTCTTTGGTTATATGAGCCAGCCTATCTGGAAGCTTGTGGCACAGATCATTGAAAAGTCGATCCATTGATTTTAGCTGATGCCCACCAGACCAGGGATCATTAATAATGACATGATCACCGTGATAACCAACAATCAAGACTTTGTGTGTCGCAAGCCCCCATAAAACATTAACGGTTGCTACTATTGGCCCTGATTTCAGCGCATCTTTTATTGCTTCGCTGGTTTCTGGTAGTGATACCTTTCTAAGATCTGCACTCTTGATTTGGTCATCAAACACGTCAGGATCTATTGATTTCCCAACCGATCTTCCTGTATCAGGCATCCGGCGTATACCATCAGACCGAATCTCAATCTTGCAGGATTTCAGATGGTCACAATCGAAGTGGCAACCCAGCATATCAAGGCAGGCATCGCCACAACCACCTGGAGATGTCTGCTGGGTATGGGGAATGGGCAAAAGATGAAAATCATTCACCTGCTCCGTTGTTTCACCGACCTGCATCAAGTGGGGCTTTGCATCTCCCATTACTTTTATATCAAACTGGGCAAGGCTTTTATTGTTACACTGGCACTCTACAAGCCCGATCATCAGCTTTTTCCCAATAAAGGGAATCCACTGAACTACACGGTTCCAAAACCGAACGAATCCTGATTCTGGTTTGTGATTAACCGACCTACTCAGATCATCCAGATTATCGGATGCATGGTAGTTAACGATAAAGCCCAACAGCTCTGGTATCTTCATAATTCCAATCTTTACTTATTCCATATTATTACTACCCAGTAAACTTGAGACACTTATTTTTAAAAATGGTTCACTAAAAAGTGTATATCTACGGAATGCAATCCCTCCCTTTTTGTAGTCATATAGTTCAGTCTGTTAGCCTC
This sequence comes from Endozoicomonas atrinae, assembly GCF_001647025.1. GTDB lineage: Bacteria > Pseudomonadota > Gammaproteobacteria > Pseudomonadales > Endozoicomonadaceae > Endozoicomonas > Endozoicomonas atrinae. The sequence continues at coordinate 5,068 of NZ_LUKQ02000164.1, read as the reverse complement.
TAACACAGACGATCACTGAGGTGAGTCAATACCCCAGCAAGCAACATTCTATACCATGCCGGATTTTGTGTTCGGCGGAGTGAGAGCCATGCCCAAACCACTGATGACCCCACTGGACCAGATACCGGTTCCTGCACCAAAAGCGGATGAAATTTACCGCACCCGGGTCATTGGGCAAAGCTTCAGCTTTATCGGGCTCAAAGCCCTGCTGGGGGCTGCAGGCTTCCATACCAGTGGTGATCAGGTTGCCGGTCTGGCTGCAGATGATGAAGTCAGCCGCGAGGCAGCCAGGGCAATACTGTCCGACCTGACGCTGCAACATATCTACGATCACCCCCTGACCAACGACCATGGTGAGATTGATGACATCATGCGGGTCAACTATGACATTGACCTGACCATTTTCGATGACATGGCCATGATGACCGTCGGTGAATTGAAGGACTGGATTCAAAAAGCCTCCGGAGCCCAGATCAAGCGGGCAGGTAAAGGGCTGACTGGCGTGATGATATCTGCGGTCACCAAGCTCATGAGTGTGCACGACATGGTGTACAACACCCGCAAGATTGAATGCCCGACACAGGCTCGAACTCACCTTGGCCTTGCCGGCTCTCTCTCTACCCGGATTCAACCCAATCATCCTACCGATGACCTGAATGCCATCACTGCTCTCACATGGATGGGACTGTCCATGGGTAACGGTGATTTGTTGATTGGCCTGAATCCTGCGGATGACACAGTTGATAATATCGGTGCCTGCCTGATACATCTGGATAAAATACGACGACAGACCGGTGCTCCTACCCAGGTCTGTGTGCTTTCCCATATCCGTACCCAGCTGGCCTGTCTTGAAGAAGGTGCGCCTCTGGAAATACTCTTCCAATCACTTGCCGGAACCGACGCTACTCTGCGTGAAGCCTTTGATGTCAGCGTTCCTTATCTCGATAAGGCCTGGCAGACCATGAAAGAGAAAGGCGTGCTGAATAAGCACCAGTTTATGTACTTTGAAACCGGCCAGGGCAGTGAAGTCAGTTATGGCAAACACTGTGGTATCGACATGTCTACCACAGAGGCCCTGACTTACGGTCTGTGTCGCCGATATGATCCCTGCATGGTCAACAGTGTTACCGGTTTTATCGGGCCGGAGACCCACAAAGACAGCCTGCAGATTATCTACGCCAATCTACAGGATCTGTTCATGGGTAAAATGATGGGACTCCCCATGGGGGTTTCTCCCTGTTTTACCCTGCATGCCGATGCCTCCAGCGAGGGGCAGGAGATTGCAGTAGAACTCCTTACAGTAGCGGGTGCCAACTACTTTATGGATATCTACATGGGCGTGGATCGTATGCTGGCCTATGCCGATACCAGTGGCCACGATGATCAGACCATCCGCGAAATCCATAACCTGAAGCCATCTCCTGAGTTCTATCACTGGGCCCTGGAAAAAGGGATTTTCAAAGAGTCCCGGGATGGACAGATCACTCGCGGTCCCAACTGGGGGAACCCTGCAATTTTTGCTGACTCCAAACAGGCATGGAATGACCTGATCAGCCGGGTACCCATGTGCTATGGCACCAGCAACGCTGGCCCGAGAATGGCCAACCATGTTAATCGTAAACTGAAGCAAAACATTGCTGTTGCCAGGGTTGCAGCAAAAAGCAAGCTTCGTTTTGATGAGCTGGAAGAGATTGATTTTCGCCTGATTCGCTCACAGGCCAATAATATTGAACGACACCATGCAGATCCTGATGCTGGCGCTCATCTTTGCGAAAAAACCCGCAGCCATCTGCAATCTGAAAATCGCGATATTCAGATCCTGATTACTGACGGCCTGAGCGCTGAAGCAGTACACCAGAACATCAATGAGCTGCTTCCGGTTCTGGAAGACGGTTTACAAAGCCATGGTTACTCACTGGGCCAAACCATGGTTGCACCTCATGGTCGTGTAAAGCTGGCTGAAGATATTGCCAGAACCGTGAATGCCAAGCTTGTTATTGTCCTGCTGGGAGAGCGCCCCGGGGCGGATGGAAAATCATCCCGGAGTCTTTCCGGTTATTTGATCTATCGCCTGGAGGATGAGCAAACCCAGAAGCTGGCCGCAGACTTCAGTAACATCGTTGAAATCGAGTTTGAAAATACCGTAGTGCCCAATATTTATTACGGCGGTATTCCCCCTATGGAAGCAGGCTCCCTGCTGGCAGAACGCGCCATGCAGATTCTAGACAACAAGGCTGCCGGTAACCGTCTGAATGCCATTCTTGGTAGCCGTATGGGGCTCTCAGACATTATTCGTGAGAGTAAAGTTGAGCCACAGAAAACGGCCAGCACTATCCGGGTTCATGACTTCCTGGGTCAGAAGTCTATCTCCGAAGCGGATGTCATGATGTTGATTCACTGGGGAGTCAAGGAGATTCTGCTCAGCCAGAGAACCATTATTTCTCCATTGGCAGGCGATCTGCTGAAGCAGGAAGGCATTAAACTTCGTTATAACGATGCTCTTATCTAGGGGGCGTTTCTTTGCGTGCTCAGCGCCCCAGAAAAGTGTCATATGCGCGAAAGGCTTACGCAGCGTGTAGTTATTCTACATCAAGCAAGTCTTACACAGCAGATGGCGCTTTTCTGAGCAACCCTTCGAAAACATCAGCTATATCCCTTGTTTTAGTACAAACTCTGACTCTATGGCCAGAGCTCATATCTATCATGAACTTTCCAATAAAAAGCATGTCTATTAGAGCAAAACAGGGTGACTAATTTTCTTAGAGCTTTTGATGGCAACGAGCTTTAAAAATGAAAATCATACCCTTTCAGCCTTTCGACGGTTACCTTAGATGGGTATTAATATTATGGGATTATCATTAAGCTGTTTTAGTCACAGACCTACGGAAACATATACAGAAATTCGTAGACTTCCTCATGAGGAATGTATCAAGCTTGCTACAAGCGAGCCCCCAAGAACACCATTGGAGAGCAAAGAACTTAAACGATTGGGCCAGTTGGTGCTTGAAAGCATTGATGAAGAGGCTAAACCATCTAAATGCCTGAAAAGAGAGATCGAGTTATCCAGAAACATGCTGACTGCAGAAGACAAATTTTTATTTTACCCTCTTCGTGAACGTTATTGTGAAGCAGAGCATAAGGGATTTTCACTACAGGTGAGTGATAGTGAGCGAGAGCTAATAAGAAAGCTCTCAAATAGCCAGGAAAAAATATAAACTAAGGGACTGGCCACCAATTTCAATATCATCGCTGACATCGAGTTACACAACATTTATTACGATAGTACTCCCCTGATTGAAGCTGGTTCCTGCTGGATAGATTTTGGATAACAAGGCTGTGGGTAACCATTTGAATGCTGTTACTGCCAGCCGGATTGAGCCTTACATCATTTGTGATAGTAAAGTTAAGCCTCAGAAAACGGCCAGTACCTTCCGGGTTCATGACTTCCTGAGTCAGAAGTCTATCTCCGAAGCGGATGTAATGATGTTGATTCACTGGGGGGTTAAGGAGATTCTGCTCAGCCGAGAACCATTATTTCGCAATTGGCGGGCGACCTGCTAAAGCAGGAAGGCATCAAACTTCACTATAACGATGCTCTGGTTTAGAGCATCCATATCCGTTGCGTCAAGCTTTGTAAAATAGGGGCATCATCAAACACATGATGCATTTCAGATGACTATAGTTTTCTAAAGAAATAGTATCTTGACTCAATGCTGGTGACATTCTTTTAATGATTGATGGTCCCCCCAAATATCATCCCGTTGCCCATGACTCAGAGAGAAGTGAGCAACAACCAGGATCTCCTGATAACGACACTCAATGTTTTGGCACAAGATCCATCAAAGCTGAAAAATCAGAAAAACAACTAACAGAATTGTATGAAAGGCACCAAAAAACTGCCCTTATGAAATCTAGATGGTTCCACGGGAGTCCCACTCCCCCACCCCACAAGATAACTACCATCGACAGTCAAGCTCTCTATCTGCCAAGGCCTGAAATGAGGCTCTTATTACTCGAGGGATGCGTATTTCCCGAACATACATGGGAGATTCTGAATCGGCACTTACTGGCAGATTGTGTCATAAAGCACTTTTCAGAAAATCCAGGAGGTATGTTTAGAAAGAGCATTGGATTAAAATCTATCAAGAATGCTATTTCAGTTTTTCCGAAAAGCAGACTGCCAGATGAAGTTCTGAATAGCCCACTTGGTTCTGCTCAACTGTTCAAAAAGATGCATGAAGCACATAAGATTTTTACGTCAGAAACATTTCTTCTTTTAGAAAAAGAGATTAAATACGAAGTTGATAAATCTGAAGGTTTAGTAAGTGAAGAAATGAGAATTGCAAAAGGCATACTCACTCAAGCTGAACAAAATATGACCACTAGTGATAAGGATCGATTAACCATCAGTATGAAAGTCATGAGGTATGCCTATAACCATGCACCTATCGAATCAAACAATAATGATCCTGATGCTGTTGTTCCTAAAGAGGCTTTGGCAGGAATCTTTGCAGAATCAGCATTTCCACACACTGAAGAAATGTCAGCGAGCCTGTAAATAATTCTGTGTAAACGCCACTAAAACTACTGCTCCTTGAACCGGTCAGGAAACATAATTTCAAACCGGTTCATGGCGGCTTTCCAGTTCCTGATCGGCATGGTCCATTTCTCGGAAGCTTTTTCCATGGCCAGGTAGATTACCTTCATGACTGACTCATCCGTCCGAAAAATCTTCCGGTTCTTAATCGCCTTACGAATGACGCTGTTCAAGGACTCAATGGCATTCGTTGTATAAATCGCTTTTCGGATATCTTCAGGATAGTCGAACAGAGTAATCAGGTTATCCCAGTTATTACGCCAGGACTTACCAATCGATGGGAATTTCTCCCCCCAGGCTTCTTCAAAGGCTTCCAGCTCCATTTCTGCTTCTTCAGCAGTCGCTGACCGGTAAATCCGTTTCAGGTCGCTGGCGACGCATTTACGGTCCTTGTAGGAGACGTATTTCAGCGAGTTACGTACCTGATGCACAATACACAGCTGAACCTGAGCCATTGGGAACACGGTGTTA
>NZ_LUKQ02000163.1 GCF_001647025.1 Endozoicomonas atrinae | reverse complement strand
AGAGTCAGCTTAGTAAAATATTTAACTTTCTGGAACTATCAGACTTGCAGACCACCCCAAAAAGCTATACTTAACGACAGGTCATTTTGGACTGGTGTTTTGAGGACTTTTTACGCCGGTGATGACAGAACCACCAAGCCATCGCAAAAACAGCAACTGAGGCTGCTCATTAAGGAGGCCGTTGAAGACTGTATGTCAACACCCAATACGGAGAGATTCCCCCGATTCATTAGTTCTCTACGATCGAAAAAAATTGGTGTCAGTGCATACATTCAATCCACAGGTCGAATTACTGGTCTTAGATTTCATTTTGGAATATTTACTAAACGAGGTATCAAGGGGTCAGCTTTGGGAAAAGACTATTGCTGGGCACAATTAGCCTCAACAGTAGCGTTTGAGGACAACACTGCCGTAAACACAGAAATTCTGAAACTGTCAGATCATCGTATTACAGAGTGGGTCAATCATCCGAGTGGTGGAAAAAAGTGGGCAACGGATATTGGTAATTTCTATAAAAATAAGATGGGGCATTCGAATAAAACCCTGGCTTTGAAAACTTCTGTAGATAGCTCTTCATCACCGGGCAGCCCAGAATCAATAACGCCAGACTTCCCGGAGAATTGTCCAGAGTGGCTTAAAAGTTACATTCGGGCAATTGTGCGAGCCGCCAATGCTGAGCTGGCTAGAGCCTACCAGCGTAAACAAGAAGAGATTGCCAGATCAAACCAGGTTCTTCTGCGACTGCTAGAAGACATGGTGAACATATTGATAAGTAAGCGCATCAAACAAGAGCTCTCAAAGGTTCCATCAATGGAACACCAGTAAAGCTTCTTACCCTCATCAAGCTCTCCCCCATTTAGACGGCCAACAACGGCAGACAAGAAATTTCATAAACAACCGTGGTTTTACTACTGGTTGCCCACCTGCCGTTTCTAGTACTATTGGTCGGATTATCAAAACTTATACCTCTGAGCTATCTGGACCCATGCTCCCCACTTGCAATATAAGGCAGTGGTAAATCCACGGGCGGTAGCGTCGTTTTTGATATGAAACGACAACAGTCTCCTCCAAGCTAGCCAGAACTCTCATTCTCTCCTGTACAAATCCGCAGGCAGAAATCTCTACATTCTTCGTAAAATTCGACAGATTTCGAGTATTTTTATGACATTTCGCAAGATGCTCGACACTCTTTCGCGGTCATCGGCTCATGCCGTTTCGACGCTGGGTAACCGCAATAATCGTGTCAAAGAGTACCTCTACATCGAAACTGATGTAGAAAAAGCTTTCAAAAAAGCAATAACGACTATTGAAAGTAATGATGAGATTATCTTTCTCTGCGGTAGCTCCGGGGATGGAAAATCAGAGATTCTGACACGCTATTACGATCAATATCACAATAAGATCACTTTTCATCTGGATGCAACTCACAGTTTTCAACCAGATAAAGACGCCATTGCCACACTGGATGAACTATTTACTCAGCATATAGCGTCTAATAAGCCACTGATCGTCGGCATCAACACAGGGATGCTGTTTAACTACAGCGACTGTGGCTCTGACGAACATATCGATATTCGTAGTTCCATCAAGCACTACCTTTCCGGGAAACAGAAAAATAACCAGCCGTCGAAACACACATTCATTAACTTTGAGGATCACCCAAAATACGTTCCTGTTGATGATGCAATTCTTTCCCCTTTTATACAGGAAGTGCTTTATAAGCTCACTCAGGCCAGTGGGGAGAACCCATTCTACCAGGCATGGAAAGCAGAGCTGAAAGAGAGTGATCCTATTCTTCACAGCAACTACGTCATGCTTCAGCAGAAGCCAATTCAGAAGCTCATCATTCAGACACTCCTGAAGTTACGACTGAAAAGCGACTTCTTTCTGACAGCCAGAACCATTCTTGATGTCATCCATCAGTTGTTAACAGGCCCTAAATACCTGTTTGATAACCTATTTGCGTCGGATACAACCGACCTTTTCCGTAACCTGCAGCAATTTGATCCGTGTAATATCCGGTCAAAAGAAATCGACTTATTCCTTATCCAGAACTCACTGGAGTTTGAGGATAGTGAATTTTCGGCCTTCAAAAACCATATAGAAGAATGGATCGATCCTGATCAAATAAAAAATCAACCAGGAAGCTGGTTACGCCTATTTTATTTATTTAAAGATATTGAGCTTCAGGGACTCAGCCCTCAAGCGCAGTACCATCGTAAATTCAGTAACAACTTCAATAATGAATTGATTGAAGAATATACACACATTTGGCTGCTACACAGTAACTTTGAAGGCGATGCAGATCAAAGAAGCGCTCTCAGAGCGTTTTATAGCAAAGAACTTATAAAAGCACTGCTACGTTTTGCCAACCGTTTTGCTCCTCAGCTGAGTGATAAGAGTCAAATTTTTCTGAATCATCTGAATGGATATACGATATCTGCAAAGGTCGATATCAGAGCAAGCCTTAAGCGGGTTCAGGAAGAGCGCCCGAAAAAACTGGGCTACTTTAATGCCTACTTGAAGCTTGATGACCATGACCTCGCTCCACTACCCGTTTCCGTCAACTTTCTGGATCTGATTTGTAAAATAAATCGCGGATACCGGCCAAACCGACACGACAAAAACGTGATAGTCCTGTTGGAAGAAGTCATTGAAAGCATTACTGCCAAAGTAAGACACAAAGATCGTATCCAGATCACCAAAGACTCGGAAACCTGGTCGCTGATTAATGATATGGAAGAGTATGAGATCAGGGTGGAGCGCTAATATGAACTTATCACAACAAATTATTAATGCTCTGAGTACCGCTTATTCAGGTAGCAAAGAAAAAAACAATCTATTTACTTATCTGCCCTACCGGAACAAAGGAAATCGCTTTGATTATGCAATCACTGCAGGCCATACCCTAGGGTTAATCATTGGCAAAGAGCTCAAGCCCAGCTTTCGCTTTGAAAAATTTCAATCGAAGTGTCTTGATGAAATAGGCAGCCTGTTAAGTGAAGAGAGTTTTCTGGATCATCTGGAAAAGATGTATTTTGAGAATAACGCACTTCAGCTTGTGGCACCCGACTTTTTACTACTAAGACAAAGTGAAAAGCCACCCAGCGCCAGTAAACATCTCAGTGAAATCTACGAGAGCTTCATGGCCTTCAGTCATGTCGATGCAGCGCTGGACAGCCACCCAAACTTTGTTGAGACGATTATTCTCAAGCAACTCCAAGGGCACTTGAAAGATAGAAAGCCCAATGAAAAGCAGTACCCATACCTGCCTTATATTGCGGAACTGTTTGTCAAAGACCTTTCTTTCCTATGCCATAAAACCGACTACCTGCTGCAATATAGTGACCAGTTCCTGGAACTGTATAACTTTATTTATTGTTCACAAATGGCTCTAAACATTAGAGGGTGGAAGTCGGGTCAACCTGGCAGCAAGCCTCTGTATTTTATTTTGGATAATGAGAAAGCAGGCCAGGAAAGAACAGAGATTCATCGTAACGGTTTCCTGCCACTGTACAAATCATCTGAGGCCTTGTTTCCCATTCTCTCCATGCTCGACCGACTCAACCGAGATGGTGATAAAAAATACCCTCTCTGGAAATTTGCGGAAGCAATCCAGGAAGCAGATATTGAAACCCAGATGAAAGTTACTGAGATCATCAATGCCTGGGCAGAGAATTTTCGGGATAAAAATGGCTTGAAGGTAAAAGAAGGCACATCTGAGAACCCCGCCATCAATGCATTGGAAGTCCTTATTCAGTATGCGCAGGATCAATTTGATACCCAGTCTTCCTCACGTCATGAAATCAGGACCGCCTACCAGAAAGAGTTTGAGAAGCAGGTCTGTCGGCACTTTGTGCAGTCACGGGGTCGAAGTGGTCGAGTGCTGGTGCTCAGTCAGGATTACCTGCTGCTACTGACCAACCTGATAGTGGGGAAACAGCAAAAGGTTCACTTTCAGGAGCTGCTAAAAGGTTTTCGCGACCGGGGCGTTTGCTTTGACAAACAATCAGAAAAAAGCCTGCTCACATTTTATGACCGTGTAGGCAACGTCGATCGTTTAAGCGACAGTGGAGATGCCGTATATGTGCGCAGCACTATTTGAACAGTTTCTGACTAACCGGCTAACCCTGTGGCTGGAGAGCAAGATCACGCCCGGATCTCGCTATCAATTCCAATCTCCGGACGCAAAAAACACCCAAAGCCTGTTTAACGCTCTGAAAAGCAAAGCGGATGACTTCATCCTCCTAGAAGACACACAGCTACCCTATATCCAGATCAACGGCATTCGGCTGATTTTTGTTGCTCATGCTGATTCAAATCAGAAGCTCGCCTCCAGATTCAGCGAAAACTACATCTCCATGCTAAGGGATACCATTGCAGGTCAATCAGCCCCTCTGGAAGGTTGTGCCTTACTGGTTCTCCATAACAGTCTCTTAGACACCCTGATTAACAGTGCCGAAGATCTTGCCAGCCCGGGGTCAGTCTGGGCTCCGAAGACCGTAGAAACTAACCTGGTTGATTACGCTGACAGTCAAATTACAGGTCAGCGCCTGATTAAAAATCTACTGGCCTGGCAAACATCGCTGATCCACGAGGAAGGTGGCAGTATGTTTGGCTTTGAGCCTCTGTTCAAAACCATCTCAACGGGAGGCACACCCGACCTCCGTAATCTTGGCTTGTTACCTGATGCTGCGATTAGTACGGGCAACTGGAGCGATAAGCAGATTATCAAGCGACTTGAAGATAATCGCCGATTGAAGCAGGAAATTGCTGATGTTATTGAACACTTCCCAGAGGAGGTCAGCGAGCGGCTTCCCGACCTTGGCGATAAATTTATCAAAGAAAATATCACGCGTCAGGGAGCAGACTTCACAACCGTCGATATCGAGAATTACTGGAACGAAATGGATGAACAGAAGCAGTTCGCTCTGGCATTTCACTCTCTGGAAGTCGACGATAGCTGCAAGCTCACTGGCCCAAGAAATGCCAGCAGTACCGCTGCAGGTAAACGCAAAAAGCATCTGATAATTGAAGCCCCAAGAGGCACCAGCGAAGTAAAAATCAAAGTCGTCTTTCATGGAAGTGATATTAAAAGGGAACAGTTTGATATCACCGACAATGACGACCTGGAAAAATTGCCATTAAAAGGCACAACGGGCAAAGGCAAGTACCACCTCAGCTGTGATATTCCATGGAATGGCTCACCAACTTTTTTGACGTTACGGCTGACCCGCACCAAAAACAGTGAACGCCACAGCTTCCATATTTTGATTCTGGAAGAAGGGACCTTCCACGTTGAGGCATTTGCCAATAAATTCCTGGTCAACCCGAAAAAAAAGCACAAGTGCATTGTGCTTCAAACGGACGAACATGAGCTGGTGATCAACCCGGAGCTCTCTGATAAGAAACTCTTGTCTGATAACGAAGACTCTATCTCTTGCGATGAGTACGGCGTCATCAATTATCAAGAACCCTATGAGCAGTCAGAAGTGGTTCTTTTTGATGTAACCTCTGGCCTGAGTAGCCTGACCTTCCAAATTGAGGGTGAAGTCAGTACAGACTCTTTGACACTACCGCTGCTGCTGGATGAAAACCGGTTTAACCGCCTGTTTAACGACCACTACAATGGTCAATTCATTCCAGCCAAAAGCAAAGTCATCCTTGATAACCAGGAAAACAAAACCGTAGGTCCTCGTCAGAAGCTTCTGGAACTGGAACACAGACTCGTCTCTGAACGTATTCTGTTTTTATCTGCCACCGGCCATAGTGACCTGACCAGTGACGACATCAGTCGCATCGCGCCCGACTTTGCCAGTGCCGCCAGTGAATTACTGGACTATCTCAAATCCCGTCAAACCCTGGTCTCTCTCTGTTCATGGGGCAAAGAGTTCAGAGATCGAGCCAAAGCGTATGTCACAACGTACCTTGAATACCTGGAAAGTATCCCACTGGACAGAAGCCTGAACAGTGATGCCCGTACACTGCTGAAAGTTGGCTTTGTGGAGCAGGAAAACCGGGAACTGATTTCTCCCTTACACCCACTGATCGTCGCTTACTATCTGAACCTGACTGAAAGTATTCTGAGCGATGGCGATGTGCACTCTTTTGGAAACCTGCCGCCCATCACCCGTAAGCGCCTTAACCCAAGGGGGTTATTGCCGTACGTCTTTTCGCTCAGATACGACTACTGCTATACGCAGGTGCTAGATGAGAATAGTTTCTGGCTGGATATTGTGCCTCAGCAGCAGACAAGCTATCAGTTTGTAGGCAAGCTGGTTAAAGAGAAAATTGAGGAATTTACTAAGACCTTCCGGGAGCTCTTTCAGCAGGTAAACTCTGCACCACTGATCATTAACTCCATTAACAATGGAGAAAATATCGAGTTCTTCCAAGGACTTATCAGTTACTACCGCAGCCACCTGCTCAATAGCCATTGTATTCATATCAATCTGTACGATGACGACCTGACAGAAACTGAATTTGATCGTTTTGCTGAAATGGGCTCATACGATCAGATCAAGCAAGTCTATCGACTGGATAAAGGCAGCGCACGGGAAAACGCCGATACCATTATCGATCTTCTGCGTACTCGTCTCTCCTTCAGTAAGTTCCGGCATGACGATAAAGCGCAAGCTTATGCACACCTATCTTTCTTCAAAAATAATCAGAAGATTGATTGTGTGGACAAAGACTCTGAGCAGCATATTTCCGGCCAGGCCTGTGATGGGTTACTGAATGGCGAATCATCGCGCAGTGAACATGGCAGTTACTATACCGCCTTTGGTCTGGAGAACACCGACTGGCAAAGCCAACCTCATCTGCGGCTCGCCTTGCTTATTAACCGGTTGTTTAAGCCTGCAAGACAATCCAATACGCTGTATACCAAAAACAGTGCTATCGCTCTCGCGGTCAGTGATGAGTTCCGGGCAGCGCTGGACCGTTCCTATGACAGTTCTATCTGGACGACGGTTATCGACCCCAAGGTGACCCTGGATTTCTTCCACAGCAGCCAGAACCTGATCCTGATCCATTACTCCGACCAGTACACCAGCTCAGCCGGTTACGATGCCATTACCGTCACCCGCCAGACGGAGCTGTACCGGAAGATTCTCAATCAGCGCGGTAACAACCTGCTCAGTGAATACAATGCCTTTAACGGTGAATGGTTGCTGAAAACGGTGACTGACCAACCCACCGAGCACAAAGGCAAGCGCGGTATTATTGGCAGTTGGAAACTGGTCAGTGCCCTGCTGGCGCAGTCGGATATTACCTGGATTCCTTTATCCGTCGCAGAGATGATTCGAGTCTCTGGTAATGTCGGCCTGAAAATGAGTGAGAGTGACTTCTCCCGTTACCATCAAGGCAACCAGTTTTCAGGGAAAATTTCCGACGACATTCTGTTTGCCGGTTTCAGGGATGGAGAACTAATTCTGCTCCCCGTAGAAGTGAAAACCGGTCATTACGGTACAGGCCACACGGCCCTGGAAGGTGCCCGAACACAGGCCAAAGCACTGGGTAAATACATGGTGGAAGGACTGCTGGCACCCAGAACCCTTGAAGGCCGCCTCTACCGCGGATTGTTTATGCGGCAAATCCTGATGCAGATTGAAAAGTATCAACTCTATCAGGTCTTTAATCACAATTATTTTAATAGTCTTCTGGCCCAGCGGGAGCTGTGGTTGAAGGGGGACTATCAGCTGGCCACACTGCCAGGATACCCGGCAGGTTTAGTCGTGGTGCACCGAGAAGACGATAATTGCACACGCACCACCGCACAGGTCATAGATAATATTCTCCAGCTGGAAATGCCCTATGCCTACCTGGACACCCTGGTGGGTAGCCCTTTAGCAGAGCTGCAAAGCCTGCTTGCCAATACGAATCAACTCGGTATTCCTGCATCGGCTTTTATGTCGTTAGGGCTGGTCAGTCAACGTGTAATCCCTTTGACCAATGAGGTATTGCACATTGAAGATAATGAAGAGTTTGAAGATGAGTCTACAGAGCTGGACCAACATGAGCTGTTTGATGAACTAAGCCGTGCGCTGGAGGCAGACCTTGGCGCCGATAACACAGATACACCTATTAGCGGAGCCAATCAGGAGACTGTTCACACCGATCAAACACAATCCAGCGGCAACACTCTGGCTTCAGTCGAGCCAAAAGCAACAGAAGAGCAGCAACCATTCGCGAACGAAGAACCGCTGCGCGTACTGTTCGGTACCGAACTGGTCACCGAGCTCCCAATATATTGGGAGCCAACCAATACCGATAAACTGTTTAATCCCAACACGGCCATTATTGGCACCATGGGAACCGGGAAGACCCAGTTTACCAAAAGCCTGATTACCCAGCTGGTTCGCAATCAGGCCCAGAATGTGGATGGCCAGCCCATCGGTATTCTGATCTTTGACTACAAGGCGGACTACATAAAGGACGACTTTGTTCAGGCAACCAATGCCAAAGTCTTTAATCTGTTTAACCTGCCATTTAACCCACTGGCTCTGTTTGGCAATAAGCCCATGCTACCAGTACATACTGCCAACCTGTTCAGAAATACACTGGCTACGGCGTATAACCTTGGTAACAAACAGAAAAACAAGATCAGTACCTTAATTTTGGAGGCTTATGACAAGGCTGGTATAAAACCACAAGATCCATCTACCTGGAGCAAACCGACTCCGACTGTACAGCAGATCTGGGAGTTGTTTATGGAGCAGGAAAAGGTTGAGGAAGACTCTCTGTATGCAGCTCTATTTGAGTTGATCAGCTTCCAAATCTTTCAACCTGACCCAAATGAAACACAATCATTGTACGACCTTGTCGATGGTGTCACGGTTATTAACCTTTCCGGTTATAGCACACAAATACAAAGCCTGATTGTGGCCATTACCCTGGATATTTTCTACAACCAGATGCATCTGCAGGGTAGTTCTAAATTTGAAGCACCATACCGGCAAATCTCCAAATTCATACTTGTGGATGAGGCGGATAACTTTATGAAACAGGACTTTGCCAGCCTGCGCATGATCATGAAGGAAGGCCGGGAGTTTGGTGTAGGCACTATTCTCTCTACCCAGGAGCTGAGTCACTTTAAAACCAGCGAGAACAACTACGCCAGTTACGTTTTAAGCTGGGTGGTTCATAAGGTAAATGAGATCAAAGCACAGGATGTGCGCACAGTATTTAAGACCAACAGCAAAGCCGATGATGATAAGGTTATCGAGCAGATACAGGGGCTGGAGAAACATACCTCTTTGTACCTTGGTGGGCAGGACAGAGTTCGTACCATTAAGGACAAGGCTTTTTGGGAGTTAATTCAAAAATAATGGAGCTGAATTTAAACGTATGGAAGCGTGGTAGTCAGCGAGCGGTTCATAAACCGCTCCTGCTATTATATGCGCTATCTCAGTACCAAAAAGGACATGATCGTTTTTTTACCTACAAAGAAATTGATGAGCCTCTGAGGGACCTACTGATTGAATTTGGCCCTTATCGGACATCGCACCATCCAGAATACCCGTTCTGGCGACTGCAGAATGATGGGATATGGGAACTGAAAAACCATGAAAAGGCTCAGCCCCGCTCCAGCAACATTGATGCGAAGAAATCAGAACTGTTGAAATATGGTGTTGCAGGCGGTCTGAACCAGAAAGAGTTTGATGACATTGTCAACAGTAAAGACAAAATGGCTCGCGCAATTGGTGAGCTACTTGAAGAGTTTTTCCCTGAGACAATTCATGATGACATTATTGAGAAGTTGAATATTCAGGAATATCTCAACAAGCCTCATAAGCGTGATCCAAATTTCCGACAGGCAGTACTAACTGCATACGGCTATAAGTGTGCTATTTGTGGGTTTGATTGTCGACTAGGCCATGCGCCTATTGGCTTGGAAGCAGCTCATATACAATGGCATCAAAATAATGGTCCATCAACTATCGAAAATGGTATTGCTCTATGTTCATTACATCATAAAGCATTTGATCGAGGAGTTTTCACTATTAATGGCTGCTATCGGATACAGTTATCTACGAACGCGTATGGAGGAGAAATATATAAGCAGCTATTTTCAAAATTTGATAACCTGGAAATCAATTTGCCTAACTCTATTTTTTTACCAAGCAAAATTTTTTTAAAATGGCACACCTTAAACATATTTCAAAAGTAAAAACTGGACGAGCTGATTAATTCACCATGGATATAAAATTTAAAGAGTCTTGGGCTAGTTTTTCTAGCACCTTTGTAAAAACAATAAATAGATACTTTCGACCTCTGAGAAACTGGCAGAGATCATTAGGCATTATTCTGGGAAACTTCATATCAATATTAATTAATCCAAGCTATTTAATGTTCTCAATGATCGCAATAGGATTGGGAACTATGGGTATATGGATTACATTTTTCCCTTCAGGAATCGAAGGTAAAATCCCGATTTCTCACCACATAGACAATCTATCTGTTTTCACCTACTGTATAGCCACCCTAGGAAGCATGGCTGTAGAATATGTTTTTGAAGAAAAAAACAAAGAGCCCGAACCCGCGGATGATATTGAGAAAGTTCTTTCCCTTCATATAGTTTTCTTCCTATGGGCTATATCAGCACTTCTAGCATTTTATGCACTAAAATCTGATGATGGTATATTCTTAGGCCTAGGAAGTACTCTAATTCTTTGGCTTGTCGTTAATATTCATCGCCCCAAGTTTCAAGCAATCAATTTAGAGGCAACAAAAAACTTAGATTTGGACTATAAAGATGAAAACACGCAAAAAACAGAGATGGGAGGAAAAGGCTTATGAAAATTCCATGCATAAGAATAACCCAACCTATCGGTGATTTTTATCTTGCTTCTCTTAACACAGAGTTACTTAAAGATGTGACATATTCTAGAGCAGCTTCTTTTCGGGATGGGGAATTAACTGGCAACCAAAGATCAGTAAAGAAAAATAGAATTAATGAAATCAGAGAGTACATATCAACTCATAATGCAGCATTACCAAATTCAATTATAATAAGTGCCAATTTTGATGAAGATGATAATCTTGTGGTGGATCCAGACAAAAGATGGTATGTAGAGCAAGATGTTAACAACGAAGATATTTATCATATAAATATCCCAGATCCAAAGCTAAGAATTTGCTCAATTATTGATGGACAGCACCGAGTAAATGGGTTTAACAACTCTAGCGTAAGCATGTCTCTTCCATGCTCTATATTTATAGACTTACCACCACCATCACAAGCGTTAATATTCTCAACAATTAACTTCAATCAAAAGCCTGTTGATAAGAGCTTAGCATACCAATTATTTGGTTATCAGCTCGATGAATCCGATGCAATGTCATGGTCTCCTGATATTTTAGCCGTTAAAATTTCGCGAGAACTAAATCAAACGGGAGTACTCCAAGGAAGAATTGAACTAATAAAAGGATCAAAATCAAAAAATGACAACTGGACCATATCATCAGCTGCCTTTATAGAAGGAATAAACTCTTTAATATCTGGAAATCCTAGAAAAGACAAATATGAAGTAAACAAAAAGAAAATTTTAGGATATGGCTCGAGAAGCGATCTTAAAGACGACCCCAAATATCCTTTAAGAAAATTTTATATTGATGGCAATGATCAAGCCATTCTAACGATTATAGATCGATACTTTAACTCTTTAAAAAAATATTTATGGAAAAACAAAGATAGTGACAACATAATATTCAAAACTGTTGGAATCTCATCTCAATTTTCTCTACTCAAAGAAATACTTTCAAAAGAATTAGTTACACTAGACAGCTCTTTAAACTTTGATGGCACTATATCAAAACTAGAGGGGTTAGTATTTAACAGTGATCATTTCAGCCCAAGGACTGCAACAAAGAAAAAACTATTAGATACATTCAAATTATGTCTAGAAATAATAGAAGAAAGTGATGTTGATAAAGAAATAATAAACATAGTTAATAATCGCCCTCCTCCATCCAAATAGAAAGGGGCAAGCTAAAACCGCCCCATTATTTGTATAACTCCAGACCTGATCTGACAGCTACCGATTTTCAAGAAGGTGTCTGTCAGGTCAAGCTACGTTAACGAACTTTTCCATCCAGATCTTTTTACCATCAAGTAACGTGTCCATCGGCGTCCTGCCACAGCACTTCTTGCCTTGATGCGTACGCTCAGTATTGTAGTGATTCAGCCAGTCGTCCAGATCCTGCTGTATTTCTTCAATCGACCCGTAGAGCTTTCGTCTGAGCGCTGGCTGATAAAACTCCCGTAATATTGTTTTATGGAAGCGTTCACAAATACCATTTGTCTGGGGATGCCTTACCTTTGTTTTCGTGTGCTCGATCTCATTGATCGCTAGGTAAAGCTGGTAATCATGCTGTTCTGCTTTACCACAATATTCCGTTCCCCTGTCGGTGAGTACTCGTAATACGGGCAGCTCTTCACCAGCATAAAAAGGCAGGACACGATCATTCAGCAAGTCAGCAGCCGTGATCGGTGTTTTAGTCGGGTAAACCTTACACTGGGCGACTTTCGAATAGGTATCAACATAGGTTTGCTGATAAACACGACCGACGCCTTTGAACGTACCCACATAGAACGTATGTCATCACCGGCGTAAAAAGTCCTCAAAACACCAGTCCAAAATGACCTGTCGTTAAGTATAGCTTTTTGGGGTGGTCTGCAAGTCTGATAGTTCCAGAAAGTTAAATATTTTACTAAGCTGACT
>NZ_LUKQ02000162.1 GCF_001647025.1 Endozoicomonas atrinae | reverse complement strand
TGCATCGTGAAAGTTTTCAGGAAAATCGGGAGTTTTAGGCATGACATTAACGGGATGAACAACAGGCTATTTAAAGTATAAAGGCAATCGCAGAATTCGTGACATATTTTGAAAATGAAATTGGTATTAGATGGGTATTACTTTCTGAGTTTTGTATAGACCACACTGTTATCACTGCCGTAAGGGTTGGGCACATAGTCATCCGCGTTATGGTCGTTCTCCCAGGTGGTCTCATCCAGAAGATAACGGAAATGGAAGGCTTTGTTGCCGGGCAGTTTTACTTTGGTCCGGAAGGCGTTCTCTTTTTTGTGGTATTTCATGGTGACCGGTTGCCACTGGTTAAATTCCGCAACCAGCGACACGGACTTGATGCCCGGTTGAGCAAACTCAAACGTCACTTCGGTTTCCGCTGTTTTTTTGATCGTTTTTTTCTTCAGCATGGCCAATCAATCCTCAAGGTTTTCACGGCGTGAAAAACTACGTTACAGCGATCAGTGATAGTGATCAAATCAAACTTGATACAGCTGTATCTTGCTGATCCGGCGTGAACTCTTCTGTTATTTGGTGGCCGTGCATGTTTTTAAATTATCCTCGCAGTGTCCAGTGGATTACCCTGGAGCAAGCTCCAGGGTATCAAGTGAGCTCTGAGTAGTGCGCAGCAAGCTGCGGGGAGTTAAAGCCTCAGAGGTTAAACTCAAATTAACAGCTCATACACATCCGATGCCTAATGTATTCAGCCCCTCTCGAAACGATTTCTCTTTGCTTTTTGGAAGCACAATCTGCAACTTGCCCAAACGCTGACAGAACTTCGCAAGCGCCTTGTCATTGATAATCAGGTCAGCCATTTCCACTGATTTACACGAATAAACCAGGGCTTCCGTCTGGAACTTAACGCCATCGGCATTTTTTACCGAATTAGTCAGAAAACTTTCGCAATCTTCAGGCAGAAAGGGTTGAGACTCTCGAGCCAGAAGAAACTGCTGCAGTTCGGCCACATTGCCACCTACCTGCAACGTCTCCATAATCTTCCGGCTGGACAGCATCCAGACATGCCCTTTATCCTGCTCAGCATAGAGGGAAAGAAACTGCTGCTCCCAGGGTGTGGGAGGTGCCTCAAAAACAATCCGGCCTTGGCGGTGAATGTTGAGAGGGGTTTCTGTGCTGACCTTCTCACTGGGTTGGTAGTCGTCAGCCAGACCAAGAATATAAGCCCCCAGAGGCGTCAGGCGGATGTACTGCAATCCATCATAACGGCTCAGGCAGTCCATATCGTCTGTGCCCCAGGTACGGTCTTCATCCATACCAACCATTTCTGGCGGTGCTATCACGACATCGATCAAGCCCAGTGTGGCGGCATACTCCAACAGAAAACACCGGAGATAGCGAGACTCAAGCAGAAACCAGGAGCTGTGCAGCATGCCGTAGTTGGCATCATAAAGATAGAGATACTCCGGTTCGGTGGTTACCAGCAGTTGGGAGCCGGTAATAAACATATGCCGGGACAGTTGATCAAACGATACCCACGTATTCACCGGACACTCCCGGAGCGCGGCGATGATCGCCTCTCTCCGTTCAACCGGGTTGGTGAAATAACGCTTGCCCTTGCCGTTCTGACCTTTGATGTTATCAATACGGCGGAACTCATCCTGTTTGCGGTTTTTCAGCCAGTGTTCCCAGAGTACCTTGATGGTTGCTACCGGTTTTTGGTCGGTCTTACGGGCGGGCGCCAGAGTGGTTTTGGACTGCTTGCAGAACGGACTGTTGGCGATCAACTGAACCCAGCCATACGCCACAATAAACTCCATACCGGCCGCTTCCGGGCAGGTTGTGGCAGGGTAATATTCATGAACCTCTTTCGCGACCTTCTTCAGGGTGGCACCGGAAGGTTGCCCGGTTTTCTCACCGACTTTCAACTGCTGGTTCTGCAGCAGAATCAGCAGGGCACTTAGCTCATTCAGTACCGTGGCTTCTCGTTGTATCATCGAACAGCCAGCCGGCAGCGGTTCGGGCAAAACAGCGGTTACCAGTGTGTCAGCTGCAGGCGGTTCGACAAACGACGTCATCAGTGCGACCAAAGCGGCAGGAATCTGTTTTGGGCCATAGTTTGACTCTGCAGGGTAGAAAAACAGGGCAATAGAATCCGGCAGGCCGGAGTCGTAACCAAAAAACGAACGACTTCCTCGCGGCTTTTCCGGAAAATCACCGTATTTCATCCGGAAGCGTTTGCGATCCACCCGGCCGTTGTAGGTAAAGAGGCACTCCTGGATCAATTGCCGCTGGAGTTCTGGCAATTGCCGCCAATAAGCTTGCAGGTGTGACGTATCAGCAAACCCGTGAGCTAGAGCCGAGGTTAAATCGGCTTTGCGGGTCTGTTTGGGTTTCACGCCAAACAGCGTTGCGTAATACTTTTTCAGTGTGTCCACTGTTTCGGTGGCGATGGCCTGGGCGAGATCAGTCATAAAGGTGGTGAAGAAATGTTAAGATTAAGTTGAACAGGGAGTATGGCAAACTCAGAACTGGGACGTGTTGATCGTGAGAATAAAAATCTGGCCGACAGGTATATTATGCTTTCTATGCCTCTGAATCGGCGATGGGGGTTTCTGCGGTGAGCCAATTCTGTCATAACCGATTGTCCCCATTCCCGACGTGTCATGGCTATCCACCAAATTTTGCATCTTACTACCCATGTGGGCAGGTACTGTTTTCAATAGGGTGTTCATGTTCTCATCGTTGAGGTGCTGTCCCAATTGAACCCTGTTTCCTGGGAGAGAGTTTATCTGCTGTGATTTTTCCAGAGAAAATCTTATTCTCACGGGCTTTAGAGCGCATTTTCAGGTAAGTGCGGGTAGTGTCGCATTATAACTCGCTAATGTTGTATAGAAGAGTGTAAATCCTTATAAATTCAGTCAAATATACTTGGTTTTACCGTTTTTATGGCTTTGAAATCCCTGTTCCCCACTTCTCATTAAAAATAAAATATTGACATGGCTAGTCATGAGTGAGCTAACATGTTCGCTGTTCGCAAACAGAAAACATCGTGGATCACCAATATGCTAAAACCTCAAGACTTATTGGTAACGCTTAAAATACTTAGCTACGAAGACAGCGGAAATGACCATGGAGTTTCTGCCAGAGATATGCAGGGCAAAGCCTGGCTGCTAAACAAAAATGATCTGGAGCAAATCAGTTTTTACGACAGTGAAAAAGATGAAGTGATTGTGTCTGCTGAAAAAGAGGATTTTGAACAGGCTGACTTGGACGCGATAGATGAGTTTCTAGCCCTGGGGGAGTCAAATCAGGACGATTGGACTTACCGAAGACTCGCAAAGCAGCTATTCATCTCTCTGAGTGAAGCAAACCAGTCTGCGAAAAGAGCGATTGCTGCAGGACTTCTCACAAACCGAGGCCGCAGGGGGGTTCGCGTGAATCGTCCAGCGTTGGTTGACTTTATAAGGTACGGTGCTGGTATCGCTTTTTTTACCGAGCGAGGTCAGATTGTACGAGGTATCCCAACAGCTTATGCCGCTCCGGTATTTAACAAGGTCTTTGCCAGTTCAACCGAGTACCCACCTGTTTGGCCCTGTGCCAGAGGGACAGTAAAAGGCGTGGCCATATCACCTCTTTATAAATCGGTATCAAAAGCGGTCATGATTGATAGCTGGTTATATTGGCAATTGGCGCTGGTGGATATCTACCGGATAGGTTCAGCCCGAGAGAAAGACGAAGCGCTCCCCTTCCTTAATGAATTAAAAGGTACCAAAGGATGCAATTAACGGAGCACGAAGCGCTATTACTGGGTATTGCCGATGCCCTGGGGGATGAGCTTCTGGAGCAGGTAGCGTTTGTTGGTGGTGCTACGGTATCTCTGCATTTGGACGATGCTCAGCCTATGGATATCCGCAGCACAAAAGATGTGGATTTTATCGTATCTGTTACCAGCTATGGCGATTATCAACGACTGGCCGAAAAGCTCAGAGAACGAGGCTTCGCTGAAGACAGTGAACCGGAAGATGGTGAATTTTCTCCTATATGCCGTTTCGTCTGCAACGGAATCATCGTTGATGTTATGCCAGACAGTGAAGACATACTGGGCTTCTCTAACCCATGGTTTCAAATTGGGCGGGAAAAGGCGGTTTCATATACATTGCCCGGTGATGTCTCTGTACGCATTGTTACCGCGCCCTACCTGCTGGCCACCAAACTGGCTGCTTACTTCAACCGAGGGGCAGATATTCTCTCCAGTAAGGATGCAGAAGATATTGCAATCCTGGTAAATGGGCGGGATGCTCTGGTGGAGGAAATTCTGTCAGGCCCCGAAGACCTTCGTAACTACGTACAGAGCGAGATGACTAAATTTATTAGTGACGCCCATTTTGAATACCTTTTGGACAATGCTCTGAACGGTGAAGAAGCGGAACGCTACGACATTATTGAAGATCGATTCTTTCAACTGGCTGGAAGGAGCTGAGTCATTGATTCCAGACGTTTTCATCAGCCGGACTGGCGCAAGGGAATCACTGAACGCAGATCATGTCGAACACTGGCCCATTGAAGGCGGTCACGCCTACCTTGTCTGTGATGGTATTGATCATATTGAGCACACAGCGACAATTGTTCGGTTGTTTAGTAGCCTGCTTAAGGCCGCTGACTGGGGGTATTCAGAGTCTCCTGAAGCGCAACTTGCCAGCAATGTTTTGGCCGTCATGGACACCATAAGCCAGAACGACCAGGGAACTGCTTTTTGCCTGGGTATTGCGTTGGTAACCGCTGATAAAATGATTATCGGACATTGTGGAGATTGCCGGATAGGTCTCTTAAGAGACAATGGCATTGAATGGCTCACTGAGGATGATGTGCCGTTCTTCTCCATGTACAAAAAAGGGCTATTGACGAAGGAAACTTACCTTAGATGCAGACATATCCCGAACTGTAAAATGAAAACAGGGGAGAAAAATAGTCAGAAACTCAAAACAGCGACCCTGCCAAGGCCTGCATCTAAACGGCTGCTGTTATGCAGTGACGGTTTCTGGTCTGAATGTGAAGATCTGCTGACAGGCAGTCATGAGATCTGCTTGCAAGCGATCAGGCAGCTAAATTCATCGCTGCTGACTACAGCACAGGATAATTTTAGTGTCATTGTCGTGTAATCAGTAAAGTGGGAGGCAGCTTCACTCAATCTTTCAGGTGTACACTTTTCAACCCGGATTGATATAGCACTTGGAGAATATAGTAAAGCTTGATGAAGATACTCCAGCTGGGGGGGCCGAAGTCGGGTCTTGCCTTGTGCATTCCCCCCCCAACTCTTGAATTCTCACCCAACTCAAGCCAACAAACCACCTCCCTGACAACACTTCTTGTACTTCTTCCCACTGCCACAAGGACAGGGAGAGTTTCTGGCCACCTTTTCAGAGCGGGCCTGGTACAATTCTGGATTAAGCAGTTTCTGGAGGTCCGATATATCTTCAGGAACATGCGGGGGTTCAAAGCCGATAATGTAGTGCCAGCCGTGTTCGTCACAGGTGGTGGCAACTGCTCTTGCCATTTCTTCGGTATGAACCCGGGCAATCACGGGGTTCTTTTCTGAGCCTAACTTAGCCATACGCCTTCTGATCAATGGTGGCTTCAGGGATACTGTGTGATGTTGCGGTCATAAAATATCCATTTATTTCTTAATGCGCAAACGGTGCATTGCCATCATTACTCTTCGTATTCTTCTTCATAGCGGTAGTACTGCTCCACATTCTCACCCACCGATGAAAGAACACAGAATGGTATCCAGTCGTGGCTGTCGGCCTCTGTGATGTCAGCTACCTTGATGCGGTGCAGCAACTCATCGCCATAATCGAAGATATAGAGGAACTCCTGCTCTTTTGTAAAGCCCAGATCCCTGATCTCGGAAGCTGATGCGGATTTTGTGGGTGGACCAAAACCAAAACTGGAGACAATGTGTTCACCATCCGGTGTGGCAGAGTATTCGTTGTCCCGATCCCACAGTTCATTGGAGGTAAAGAACGAGAACGAATGGTCATTGTCCCAGTTGAAGGCGCGCTGGATTTTCAGATGCATATCGTACAGGGTTTCTCTGCCAGACACCTCAAAGGTGCGGATCACATCGTGCTCAAAGCCAAAAAAGGGATGGCCAATCAGCTCCACTTCCAAGGTGTAACGCAGAGGTGGCTGGTTGAGAATGACTTGTAGTTCATCCAGGCTACTGGACATTTTGGTTGCCCGCTGGATTTCAGACGCCGTTTCAGGCTCAAGAAAGCAGCACTTCTTGAATTTTTTGCCACTGCCACAGGGGCAGGGTTCATTGCGATTCAGTTTGAACATTCAATTTTCTTCATTCAGTGATTGATGATCCCGTTGCAGGAGTGCCCATGGAAAGAATTGGGTGCCGTTAACTTCACAGACTCTCCTAAAGATGGTCTCTATAGCGCTGTAGATTTTCTTTGGTGTTCACAAGGATGAACATCAAAGTGGTAAATATGGTGATCAACAGTGCGATCTTTAATCTGGCGTTCTGCTCTTCCAAGGGCAGGATGGCTACCTGATCGGCTGGCAGTGTTGAGAGCTGGCTTAACGTTAAGTATCGATTGAAGAGCAGCTGAGATGGACGATCATCATCACTTGCAGCAACAACGATAGAAATTCCTTCAAACAGGGCCGCTTCGTAATCAATGCCAATCATTTTTGCCAGCTTTCTGGCGTGTTTCACGACTTCCTTGTTTTTCATTGTTGCAATCGCCGAGGACATTGCCTGAGGTGATTCCAATTGAAGAAATTCACGTGTCTTCATTGCTTTTCAGCGTTCCAGTATGTTTGGTCTGCAAGGTTATGGCATAAAACAGGGGTCATGTGCAATCAGCTCAAAACACGTATCCACATCCTGTTTATAAAAGACTTCGTGCCACTGTTCGTGCCACTGATCGTTATGGCGAAGATAAGACAGAGTGTAGGTGTTATTCCCGGTGTAGTTCATCCGGGCAAACTTCCGTTCAAAGGATGGGCTGATGGCATTGGGTGAAGGGCAGTGATAAGTGGCGCAGAAATAGAAAAAGCTGCCATGCCACTTGGTAAAGATATCTACCAGATAATTAAAATTCGGATTCTCGGGCGGAGGCTCGACCTTTGCGGGTTTCAGATAGTCCTCTACCCATCGGTCGGCCTGAGCTTTCAGAACCGCTTTGGTCTCAGGAGATACTTTGGGTTTGGATGCTCGTTTTGTTGCGGGCATCCACATATAACTGCTCATAAATTTCTCTGCCATCAGGTGCTGGCGAAATACATACGCTTGAAACTCAGACCTGAATCAGGCCCCGGCGGTTTCATCATAAGAGACGGCTTTATAGCCATACTTGTCGTGAAGCTTATAAAAGGCAGCGTAACGTCTGGACGGTATGGAGGTGGACGCTCGTTTTTTCAATAAGCGCCAATACTCAGACAGTACCAGGGCTTGAGTACTTTTGGGAAAAATCATGGGGGCGCCAGAGGTGAAATTCAGGCCGTCCTCGTAACTCAGGATGCGTGTGAACATAACATAATCCACAATATTCGGCGATAAGCTGAAGCCCCGGTCGGTAATGGTCAGCTCACCACCATTCAGCAAATCTTCCATTGTTACCGTTGAGCTGTCGATATTCCTGCTGACGATTCGATAGAGCGAGGTGTTCGACGACAGCAGCGCGTTCAGAATTTTTTCTTCAGTGGCATTGATAGTATCAGCATGCCTGCTCAGGTATCGACTGACGATGGTATGGCCATGGATGTCCTGAAAGTCGTTAATACAAAAGTCGGTGAACTGGTCAAACTGTTCATAAGAGTCAAACATCATTTGATTCTTTTTCATTGCGCCAAGCTGACGTGCCGCAATTTTATGCTCATCCTTATTGAGTTCTTTGAACAGCTTTGAGTTCAGGTCTCTGCCATCAGCACGCAGCTGGTCGTAGTCGGGGTGAATAGGGCTCATAAAGTCCGGGTTCTCAGTGAAAGATGCCTGAATCAACAGTTATAGGGTTTATGGTATCAGTGGTTGATCGTTGCGATAAATATCCCGATGCTACCACAGACAACATGCTTGCCGTTGAATTTGTAGTCATCACGCGCACCCGGTCGAAACCGTTGGCACCCAGTCTTCCATTTTGAATGAATGTGAGAAGCGAAACCTGACTGACCCCCAACTGACTTTTGGGGAGTCGTCACTCCGCAGGTTGACCATTTTCTGTCGCGTCCTGCTCTTGTATCGTGGAAGCGTAAGCGATGCGTACCCTGCGTCTTTCTGCCGGGTCAGGGTATCTATTCAGAAAAACACGTTCCAGCTCATCAAATGTTCGTGTGTGGTATAGAGTCTCGTTATTGTTATTCGGGTGCTGACAGTGAGACTGGCGAGACTGCGGAACATCGCCACCGTCAAACGGGTGGCTGGGCATACGGAGCTATTCCTTATTGGATATTTTTTCTTGTACTTTGGTTTATATAAACATCAAATAAAAACAGATAGCAAGCCTGTTTCAATTATTGAAATCACTATTTCATGGTGAATGCTGATTTTGATGGCTAAATAATCCTTTTTCTGTGGCCTTTTCCATACCCCGCTCCCATTCCCTGATGATTTTTGCAAAATAATTACAGTTGTTGAAATGCTGTGTTCTGTTTTGTACGGTATCTGTAAGCACTGATCATTTAATAAGGAGATTGTTGTGTCTACGTCGACTCTGGGTCGCCGCCTTCGTTCAGCGATGGAGCAGCAGGGATTATCGGTTACTGAACTTGCTAATGAGTCCGGTGTTGGCCGACGCTCCATTTATCATCTGATGAGCGATGTGTCGAAAAAGTCCAACAAAGAACCGGTGGATAAACTGGCGAGGGTGCTCGATGTGGCCCCTGAGTGGTTGTATTCCGGTTCCGGGGCGTCAGATGCTCATCGGTTGGGGGCATTACCGACCTACCTGACGACAAAGCCTGTGAATGTAGTTACCGGCGGTCATGTTACCGATGTCAGAAAAATGTGGGTGCCGAACATTCTGTCAAGGCTCGGTATTCCCGATGAGGGGTATCTCCACTTCTTTTTGTCCGGTGCCTCAGATTTTCTGCCGCCCAATTTACTGTTACTGGTCAATGCCAATGGACGGGGGCCGGGGTGTTATCTTGTGTCGACATTCAGCAATTTTAACGAAGGAGGGAGGTTAGCACTGGTTCATCGGTTTGATTCCGGTCTTCAGACCGGAGCGTATTGCAGTGATGGTGATATTGAGGACGTTCACCAGGTTATCGGTCTTATTGAAGGCCAGACATTGTGGAAAACGGAGTATTTCAGATAGTGGATATTGTTGCGTTTACTAATAATAACCAGCGTGTTGAGTACCTGGATCGTCACGGTGAACGGTTGGCGGTCAGCACCCTTGAATTTTGTCGCCGTGGGCTGCACCGTGATATTCCTCAGGAGAAAAAAAAGGAGTTATTTCGCGTTGTCACGGACGATGCAACCCTGAAACACCAGGTTTATGCCGATGTGGATCATTATGGGCAGTACACATTTTATGCCGGTGACCAGACCCGTGCCGTGTTCCCTTTCCTGTTATGCTTTTTCGGATTACTGGTCGGTGGTGCGTTCCTGTTGCCCTACGATATGGATGTGCTGTGGTTTACCCCGGTATCCCTCGGCCTTGGGATGCTGACGATCGCCTATGGATTACTGGATGCGCTGACCTCAACGTTTGGGATGCGTTTTTCCTGTCAGGTGGTCAAGTCATCCTGTGTGGTACTGTTCGGTTTGGCAGTGACCGGCAAACTGATCGGTGGGCTTGCCAATCCCGACTTCCAGTTTTCTACGGGGGAATTATCGATGATCCCGATGGGGAATACCGGCACTCTTCTGTATGACTATGCCTTTGCCAATATGCTGTCGCTGGCTGCTGGCCTGTTGCTGACCGGTTATTTCAATATTTATTGTCTGCAATACCTGTTTCGATGTTTCTCTGGTAAATACCTCTGGCTGCGATCCCTGGCCTCGACGGCATTTGGCACCGCGTTCTTCCTCTCGGCGGCCGGGCTTATCCGTTTCGGACTGTTTGTTTACAATACGCCTGGTGGACGTCAATGGTTTATTTCGGAGCTATTGGGTATATTGCCATTCATTGCCCTGTCTACGGTATTGGTGTTGCTTTCGGTACGCTTTATCTGGCGTACGCGCAATACTCGTGTTTCCGGGCCTCAGTCGTTATAGGGTGAGACAAGACATTGCCGAAACCACTCGGGGTATTCTCCTGAACTCCCGGAATCGGCCATCGTAACCGTGACAAGGCATGGAGTAGGTATGCTGGCGAAGAATGATCCGTACGGTATCAGCGTCATTACGCGAACAGGCATCCCTCAATGGCAGTACGGAGTGACTGACTTTAACGCCTTCATGCTGGCCCTGATCCAGAAAACAGCGCCATCCTGGCAATACAAGCTGTTGCAGGTTTGCACCCATGTAGCAGAGGCATTTCCCCAGTGGGAGCCGGAGTCATTGGGCTAACACGATTAACAGAGCCAAAGGGCAACAGAAGCCTATGGATGACGCATTATTTACTTTTCTTGCCGATCACGACCTTGATGACCTGCCGGACGGAGCATGGCAACAGATGATTGAGGATGCCGTGGAGGAATGGAACCGGTTATTCAAGACCAAATACGACCCTTATGATACCTGGCTGGCTTATGTTGAGCGAAAGGTCGAATTGCAGAATGAGACAGTAGAATGACAATGAATAGTTACTACTTCACCTTTGGTGATGGTCAGCCTCACCATCCCGGTTATGTGCAGGTAATCGCGCCGGACAGGATAACCGCCCGTCATCTGATGGTGGAGGAGTATGGTCGCAAATGGGCTGGCCAGTATGAGGCACTGGAAGACGTACACACCAATGACCGCATCAAGATTAACGAGATTGTCTATTCAGTAACGGCCGGTGATACCCAGCGCTGGCCCTGTGACATCTGCAAGACCTGGCGACTGGACAGCAAGGTGGATGTTATGCAGGAAATGCTGACCATTGGGCACCATGATATGACCTTTAATGTGAAATACTGCGCCGATAATCTGGACTGTCGTGAAGGCGTCAAGGGTTATATGAACCGGCTGACAGAGAAAGTGCTGGGAGCTGTTCGTGAAGTCTCCTGATCGGCTTTGTGCAAAGCATAATGAAGTCTATACCGATGGGGTGAACAATGAAGCCTGAGCAGCGAGCCTTTCTGGATGAACACTACCCCGACCACCATCTGAAATTCGACAGCAACAAGGGCGTGTGGGTAGTGGAAGCGTATGGGATGCGACATTCTTTTAAGTGCGGAGACTACAAAGGGGCTGATAACGCCAAGGCAGCAGCCATTGCTTTTCGTGACAGCCTGCCAAACAATGCGTTCACATGGTCAATGTCGTACTCTACTCAGGTTCAGTCAAAGGTACAGGGCGTGTTTCGGTGTAAGGGCAAAGGACAGTCGAATGCGTGGCGGGCGCAGGTGAGCTCCATTGATGAAAATGGCAAGCGGGTTATCAAGGCCAAAAACTTTTCCATTGCCAAATACGGGGATCAGGAAGCCTATGACCTGGCGGTCATCTGGCGTGACAAACTGCTGAGAGAGAAGGAATCCGAAGAGTTTGCGGCAGCGGAGCATGGCAGGGTGAAAGAAACTAATCCATCGACTGCCGGACGGATGCGGTAAGGTGATGATGTTGTTCAAAAACTGGTAAATGATGCAGGGTTGCATCACCAGTGCTAATGGTCGCGTTTGACCAGTACGTCGGCTGCTCATCCCACTATGGTATGCAGGACAACTATCTTGAAAACTCCGGTTTCCTCTTTTGTCGTTGAAACTGCAACCTTCAGGCAGTGCCAGTTCAAGACCTTTCAATAAGTACTCAGTGTCATGGTATAGCGGATGTTTTTTATCAGAAGCCGGAGCAAAAGCATTGGGTAGCAGGCAGTTATTGCCGTCCATCCAGGGAGTCTCTGTCGATAAACTCTGGTAATGCCATACTGCTTGGATAATTCTCAGCTCCCCACGATCCAGAAAAAGTAGCAGGCTTCTGAACCAGTCGATGGTCTGCCGGTATCGATGGGATCCAACGGGAAGCTCGGCAATAACTCAGTATGATCCCGGACATTTTTTTACCTGATTACCACCGATCTTACGCCAGTATCCAGCGATACCCGAATCGCTGAAAGCCTTGGGATTAAAGCTGTTCAGCATTACTAAACAATAGTGTCATTAAGTGCGAGGGAGAGATTTCCCGGAATGAGGACTGTATTGTCGAACTGACCAAACGATCGTTTAACGTGTAGCCCTTATTCATCGGTAACCACTTGGCTGAGAGTAAGCGTAACTTCAGTGGTAATCAGGTTTTTTTATTATGTGGATGCAGGTAATCCACGGTGTCACCGGGTATCGAGTAGCAAAGGCGTTGAACTCATGATTGCCCGTTATTGAGTTCATCAATAAATTTATAATGTTTCTCTGAAAAAGGGGATTTTTTCTATTAAGCGCCAAATGAACGAAGGTTTCATGTCTAAGAGCTTCTCTGAAATTGGATATTGAGGAATATTTTCCGTAGTACATGAGTACAGTGTTCTGTCCTTTGAGGAACATTCCTTTTGAGTTGCTCTTATCTCCATCAAAGTCGTATCCGCTTTCATCTGCATTCCTGTAAACTTCAAAATTCACATCATGTAAATTGTATTCTTGCCTAAAGCGTTCAATTTCTTTATTCGCTTCTTCTTCTGAAATATGTCCTCTGTATTCACTTATACCAATCGCATTTTCTAAATCCTTAAGCTGCCGCCAACTATGCTTAGGCATCATTACCATGCATTATCTAGAACAGATGTCTCGTCGACCACAGCTACCCGAAGGTTTTAATGATGTTGATTTTC
>NZ_LUKQ02000161.1 GCF_001647025.1 Endozoicomonas atrinae | reverse complement strand
GAAAATCAACATCATTAAAACCTTCGGGTAGCTGTGGTCGACGAGACATCTGTTCTAGATAATGCATGGTAATGATGCCTAAGCATAGTTGGCGGCAGCTTAAGGATTTAGAAAATGCGATTGGTATTACATGGCTGCTTTGTCCAACTGGAGTTGTTATATAGACGTCTCTCACTATATTTAGCCCGCTTTACAAAATGATTGGCCAGACCAGCAGCGCTTACCTCGTGAAGTAGTTTTGTAAATGCACTAATCAAACACAGTGGGAAGAGCTGGGCTATCCCTGTGTTCCAATAATAGCTGGATGTCTTCCGGTAATGTTCTTCCTCTGGAGAGATCTGGCAAATCATCAACATCAAAAAAGCCGATATCAGAGATTTCGATATTCTCTTTTGGGGCTCCCCCTGTCAGTTCACAGAGAAAAATCAATTTATAAATATGGTATGGGCTTCGCGGGCAGTAAGGGTGGCGCTGGGTATCTCGAAGCGCAACGAGTTTCAGAGTTTTAGCGGTATATCCAGACTCTTCCATGACCTCCCGCTCAACGCCATAGGCGGGTGGCTCGCACACATCTCCCCAGCCACCAGGCAGAGCCCAGCCGCCATCAGATCGCTCTTTAACCAGCAGAATTTTATTATCAAGGAATACACCGCCACGAAGGTCTACCTTTGGGGTGGCATAACCATGATCTGGCAGAAAGTAGTTGTCGACTTTTTCTATGGGGCCCCCGGATAGAAGGGCCGTCATTTCATGAGCAATAGTCTGTAATTGATGGTATCGCTCAAGATCAAATTCATCCCGTGAGAAGGTGAGTCCGTTCTGAGCAATGGCTCGAATCTTTTCTGCCCAGTCGGTCCATGGATTCTTATCTAACTCATCAAATTCAGGCTTATCAACCATTACCGGCTCCATCTTATCATCGTATTAATTAGATGTTCTTTTGCCCGCTTTGCTCTGCACTGTCATCAGGCCCTAGAAGAATAGCTACATTTCGCCAGCGTTTTGAAGATTCCATCATGATTTTTATAAACATGGTGAGAGGTACAGAAAGAATCATTCCAACAGGCCCCAGCAGCCAGCCCCAGAAAATCAACGACAGAAAGACCACCAGGGGGGACAGTCCCAACCCTTGTCCCATGACGTTAGGTTCAATGATATTACCAATCAACACGTTAATTGCCAGGTAACCAGCCATCACCAGCATGGCATCGCCATAGCCAAACTGGAGAAGTGTGAGCAGAATGCCGGGAATCGCAGCAACAATGGAGCCGACATTAGGAATAAAGTTAAATAGAAAAGCGACCAGCCCCCAGAGAACATAAAAGTTTACCCCTTTTGCCCAGAGCATTACGCCGACCAGTATACCAGTGAACATACTGATCAGCGTTTTCAGGGCTACATAGCGGTTGAAGGAGCGAAGAAACCGGCGCATACTCTGTAATTCATGGTCTGGGGACGATAGTGCAATGCGCAGTTTGCCCGGCAGCAGAGGGGCTTCCAGCAGCATGAAGATGGTGGCGATCAAAATCAGCAGGGCAAAGCTCATGGTGCTGCCAAGTTTGCCAATCATATTGGTCAGCAGGCTGACCAGAGCCGATGGGTCAAAGGCATCAGTAAACGTTTTCAGGTCAACATGGATATTTTTCTCAGCAAGATAGATCTGTGCGCTTGTGAATGTCTCGGTCAGTTGCTGGCGGTAACCGGGCAGGGCCGCAGTAAACTCCTGAACAGTGCTGGCTACATTGCCAAGAAAGAACAGCGCAAAGATAACAAATGCTGTTAATGTAAATATAATCCCAAGGATACGGGGGATTTTAAACCGAGCCAGAAGGTCAACCAGCGGGTTTGCCAGCAAGGCGAGAAGTGCAGAAAGTAACAGTGGAATGACCAGTGTGCTGCCCAGCTTGATGCCCGTCATGATAATGATCAGTGCTGCCAGCCCCTGAAATATATGACGGACATGCGTTGTTTTGATGCCCTGCATCAGGTTAACCTCAATGATAATTTATAAAATCTACTGCCAGAACAGTAGATTTCATCATAGTTAACTTGAGCGTGCTATTGATAAAAACGCTATTTATTCAGTCGAGATATCTTTCTTTCAAGTGTTGTTTGAAATAACTGGCCGTTAATGGTTCTCCAGTTGCCCTGGTCATCAGTTCTGCCGTGGAATACTTTCTTCCCTGTGACCAGATGTTGGTTTTCAGCCAGTCAAAGATCGGGGCAAGATTGCCATTTTGAATCTGAGCTTCGATATCGGGCATTATTTTTTTCTGGGCAGAAAACAGCTGTGCTGCAACCATGGCTCCGAGAGTGTAGCTTGGGAAATAACCGAATGAACCCATGGGCCAGTGAATATCTTGCATGCAGCCATTTTTGTGATCACCCGCGACATCCAGCCCCAGATAGTCTTTCATTTTCTGCTGCCAGAGCTCGGGGATATCATCTACCTCGATGCTTCCTTCAATCAGGTCACGCTCAATTTCATAGCGCAGAATAATATGAGCCGGGTAGGTAATCTCATCGGCATCAACCCGGATAAAGCCGGGGCGAACCTGAGTGTAAATTTTTTCCAGATTATCCAGTGCCATGCAGGGCTGAGAGGTTCCATCGCAGAGATGTTTGACGATCAAAGGTTGTATCAGTGATAGGAATGCTGCACTGCGGCCCAGCTGCATTTCAAAAAACAGACTCTGTCCTTCATGGATTCCCATGGATCGGTAAAGGGCAATAGGGAGTTCACGATCCTGCTCTGACAGGTTTTGCTGGTAGCGGGCATGGCCGGTCTCATGGACGATGCCCATCAGTGCTTCAACGAAATTGTCTTCTTTATAACGGGTGGTCAGTCGGACATCTTCACTAACACCGCCGCAGAATGGGTGAGTACTAACGTCCAGTCGGCCATGGTCAAAATCAAAGCCAAGCAACTTCATCACTTCCAGCCCTAGAGCCTTTTGTTTTTCGATCGGGAAGGGGCCTTCAGGTTGAATGATGTTTACTGAAGACTGGTTATCCTGAGCATATTGAATATAGCCCGGCAGCCAGGTTTTCAGATCACCAAACAGCTGGTCGAGTTCCTGGGTGCTGACACCAGGTTCATAAAGTTCCAGAAGGGCATTGTATGGGCTCGTATTACTTTTCTCCGCGCGAACACCCGCTTCCTGACGTGAGAGGTTGACGACCTCTTTCAGGTTTTTGGAAAAGCCTTTCCAGTCATTCTCAGGGCGCTGACTGCGCCAGGCATGTTCACAGTGGGTAGATGCAATAGTTTTTGCTTTTACCAGATCATCTGGAATGGCACTGGCGTGTCGCCATTCAACAGCCATCTCTTCTATGGATCGAATGGTGTCAGGATTGGTTTCCTGAGCCTGTGCTTCCTGTAGCCAGAACTCTACTTCAGGTGCAGTCAGCAATTTATGCAGAAGGGTGTTCAACTCGGCCAGTGCTGCACCACGGGCCTGATTTCCTCCGGCAGGCATCATGGCGGCCTGGTCCCAGCCTGCGATGGCTCCCAGATGCTGAAGGTGATACATCTGCTGGAATCGGTCAACCAGCTTCTCATAAGCAGTGGTCATCGTTGAACTCCATAAACTTTATTATGAGATTTATTGTATGCCTTGATAGGGCTTTGGGATAGGTGGTTTGTGGCGGGTAATAAAAAAGGCCTCCGTCAGGGAGGCCTTGAAATGATGAAGTTAGCTGTTGGCTTTATCTGGATCAAAGTGTTCGCGCAGCTTTTGGAGCAACAGATAGAACACTGGGATCAGCAGGGTACCAAAGATGGTGGCCGCCAACATACCGGAACTTACGGTGACACCGATAATCTGTCGGCTGGCTGCACCAGCACCGCTGGCCAGAACCAGAGGCATTACCCCGAGAATAAAGGACAGGGCGGTCATCAGTACCGCACGGAAACGCAGGCCGGCGGCATTAATGGCTGAGTCGAAAATACTGTTACCTTCCCGGCGTTGAACCATGGCAAATTCCACGATCAGAATCGCCGTTTTCGCAGCAATACCAATCAAAAGCACCATCCCGATCTGTGCATAGATGTCATTGGCAAGCACTGGATTCCACTGACGCATGACATTGATACCAACAAAAGCTCCAAAGGTAGCAATAGGTACTGCACTGATAATAGCCAGTGGCATTGTCCAGCTTTCGTACTGGGCGACCAGGAAAAGATAGGCAAACAGGAAGCATAGGGCAAACAGGATTGGAGCAAGATTTCCTGCTTCGATCTCCTGTAAAGACTGTCCTGACCAGGAATACGTATATCCTTGAGGAAGGTTGTCCGCCAGTCTAGCCATTGCAGCAATAGCGTCACCGGAGCTGTATCCCAGGGCAGCCTGACCACTGATATTTGCAGATTGATAGAGGTTGTAGTGGCCAATGCTGCTGGGACCGAGTACCGGCTTCAATGTAGCAACAGTCGTTAATGGCACCATTTGTCCCTGGCTATTACGTACGTAGAACTTGCTTAGATCAGCTGGGCCTGCCCGGTCAGCGCTTTCAGCCTGCAAGTTGACCTGATAGTTCTGGCCAAACAGTGTGAAATTATTTACATACAGCGAGCCCAGCTGGGTTTGCAGCGTCATGAAAATCTCAGATAACGAGACATCCTGAGCTTTGGCTTTCTGACGATCCACTTCAAGCAGGTATTGCGGCACATTAGCCTGCCAGGTTGAAAATACCCGGGAGAGTTCCGGCTGCTGGTTGGCCTGGTAAATCAGACCATTCATAACCTGGCTTAGCTCTTGGGGGGAGCGCCCCATGGTGTCTTGAAGTCGGAAGTCAAAGCCGCCGGATGAACCAAGACCTGGAATTGGCGGGAATGCAAACGCCATGATCTGCGCTTCCTGCAGTGACCATAATTTAGCCTGGGTTCTCTGTAGAATAGCGTCCTGGTGCAGATCGGGATTCTTTCTCTCTGACCAATCGTCCAGTACAACAATAGCCAGAGCCGCGTTGCTGCTGGCACCACTGAAAATACTAAAGCCGGAAATCGTGATGACGCTGTCCACACCCTTTTCAGAGCGAATCTGGTCTGTGATTTCTCCCATCAGCTCCTGAGTGCGATTTAATGAAGCCGCATCAGGCAGCTGAATGTTGACCGCAAAGAAGCCCTGGTCTTCATTGGGGACGAAGCCGCCAGGTGTCGAAGTAAACATAAAGCCGGTACTGGCCAGCATGACAGCCAGAAGGCCAACGCCCAAAATAGAGCGGCGCAGTAAAATTTTGACCCAGCTCTGGTAACCGCCGGTCAATTTGTGGATAAAAGTGTCTACCGGTTTGAGCCAGACAATCTGGTCGAGACTTCCTTTCTTCAGTAATACAGAGCACAGTGCCGGGCTTAAGGTTAACGCGTTTACCGATGAGATCAGTACGGCTACCGAAATGGTCACGGCAAACTGGGTATAAAGGCCGCCGGTAATGCCAGGCATAAATGCCACTGGAACAAAAACGGCCAGGAGTACCAGTGTGGTGGCAACAATGGGGCCGGATACCTCTTTCATTGCCTGACTGGTGGCGTCTTTTGGCGCCATGCCTTCTTTTGTAATCAGTCGTTCTACGTTCTCAATAACGACGATGGCGTCATCCACCACAACACCGATAGCCAGTACCAGACCAAAAAGGCTGATGGTATTGATGGAGAACCCTATTGCCTGCATGACCGCGAAGGTACCAATCAATGACACCGGGATGGCGATGGCAGGAATTAGTGTTGCGCGCCAGTTCTGGAGGAAGAGGAATACAACCAGAATTACCAGAAGTACCGCTTCAAAAAGTGTTTTGACTACCTCATTGATGGACTCGGAAATAAACTCTGTGGTGTCAAACTTGATGGTATAGTCCATGCCCTGGGGGAAGTTCTTCTTCAGTTCTTCCATCTGGGCTTTTACACCTTTGGCCACGTCCATGGCATTGGCGTCGGGTTGCTGGTAAATAACCAGGAATGCCGTAGGTTTTTTGTTCAGGCGAGCATCACCCTCATAGTTCTGGGAACCTAGTTCCACTTTCGCTACGTCTTTAATTCGGACAAAAGAGCCATCCGGGTTGGCACGGATAATGATATTCCCAAACGCTTCAGGCGAGTCAAGCTGTCCCTGGGTACGAATTGTGTAGGTAAATTGTTGATCAGGTTGGTTGGGAGCCTGGCCAAGTTGTCCAGCGGCAACAATGGCGTTCTGTTCATTAATGGCATTACTGACATCGGATGTGGTGACACCTAGTGCAGCCATTCGGCTGGGGTTCAGCCAAACGCGCATACTGTAGGTCATTGCACCCATAACCTGAGCCTGCGCTACACCCTTGATACGGGTCATTGGGTCTAACAGGTAGTTACTGGCATAGTTGCTCAGGTAAACTTGATCAAACTTGCCTGATTCGGAAACTAGGTTTACCCCGAGCAGCATGTTGGACGATTGCTTTCGTACATTGATGCCCAGTCGGCGAACCTGTTCAGGCAAACTTGGCTCGGCAGCGGCTACGCGGTTCTGCACATTGACCATCGCAATGTCTTGGTCTGTGCCTGATTCAAAGGTTACTGTGATGGACACACTGCCGTTGTTATAGGCGGTAGAGTCCATATAAATCATCCCTTCAACCCCATTTACCTGCTCTTCAATGGGGCGCATAACCGCTGACTCCAGGGTTTCAGAATCTGCGCCTGGGTAAGTGGCACTGATGGTTACCTGGGGAGGAGTGATTTCCGGGAACATACTCACTGGCAGCGTTGTCAGCGAGATCAGACCGACCAGTGTGATCACAATCGAGATAACGAATGCGAATTTGGGCCGGTTAATAAAAAACTGGCTGATCATCTCAGAGACCCTGCTCCTGTGGTTTAGCGGAAGCTGGTGATGAAATAGTACCGGTGGTCGGATTTACGGTAACCAGGGTGGGGGACACTTTGCCGCCCGGGCGCACTTTCTGAAGGCCCTGAACGATAATGTGCTCACCTCGCTTGAGTCCTGATTTGACGACCCACATGGCATTGATACGACGACCAACTTCCACTTGCCGGGTTTCAACGATATTTTCCGGAGTCACAACCAGAACAAAATAACCGGATTGATCCTGTTGAACTGAGGCCTGAGGAATTAGAGGCATCAGCGTTTTGTTATTGCTTTCGGCCTGCAGCGTGACGTACAGACCCGGCAGGATAATACCCTGAGGGTTCGGGAAGGTAGCTCGGAGGGTCAGGGTGCCCATGGTCTCATCTACCTGGGTATCAGCAAAAGTGAAGGTGCCTGGCTGATTGTATTCAGTACCATTTGGAAGCCTGAGAGAAAGCTTGAACATGCCTTTTTCTTCTACCGGGGCTTCATCAATGCTGGTGTTCTGTGTCATTCTTGCACCTGGGTGCTCTGCCAGATGGCTGATTAGCTGGCGTTCATCTACCTGAAAAGTGACATAGATAGGATCCATGCTGGTCAGAGTGGCCAAAGGCTGACTTGAGGGGCCAACCAGATTGCCAACACTGTAGGTTGACTTGCCAATTTCACCTTTGAATGGTGCAGAAATCCGGGTGTATCCAAGATTAAGCTGAGCCGTTTCCAGGTTGGCTTTTGCTGCTTCAACAGCGGCGACCGCCTGGGCTTCAGAACTAGTTTGGTTATCGTAGTCAGCCTGACTGATAGCCCCCCGTTTTACCAGGTCCCGGCTGCGCTCAAGATTTTTCCGGGCGTTAACGAGAGAAGCTTTGCTGCTTGCCAGCTGTGCCTCGGCACCTTTGAGGGCTGCTTCAAATGGGGCTCTATCAATCTCGTAAAGCAGCTGTCCTTCTTCAACCATACCGCCTTCGGTAAAGTTTTTGTTGACGAGAAAGCCTTCTACACGGGCACGGATATCAACTTCATTGATGGCTTCTGAGCGACCAACGTATTCATAATAATCCCCTACTTCCTGATCGATAACACTGAAAACGGAAACTCCAGGTGGGGGCATCTGGTGTTGCGGCTTGTCATCTGTACAACCGGCTAGCAGGAAAATTGAGGTGGCTAAGGCGCCTATCGGAAGCCATTTTCCGAGTTTACGATCAGTGATTTTAGCGATCATTGATAGCTCCGTAAGGGGTCAGATTCTTGCAGGACCCGCAAAAGCAATGTGATGTGCCTGACATCAGTTTAAGCACATCTCTATTCTGATGGCTGCCAATACCGCTATCAGAGGCAGCCTGTTTATACCATTCGCTCAAGGCCCTTTTTGGCCAGACATTTGGTTAGATACTCTGATTCGGTACTTTTTGCATTTAGCAGAATGCATACCGCGTATTTCTCTCTGCAAACGTCATACCCTGTATTGGGGGAAAAAGGTCTAAGTGGCACTTATGTATTACCCTGTATGACTCTGGGGGAAGAGCAGATGTCTTTGGCTTTATATAGGGGAATGCTCTGTGCAAAGCATCAGACAGCATACAGGGTTATGGGTTGTGACGGATAGTATGGGTTTTATCTATCTATAGCCATGTGGAAAACCGAAGTTGGCGAATTTTTTACTATTCAAAATGGAATAAGGAATGGCTTTACACTGCTTTTACCCGATCTATTGACCCGATTGAGATGTAAGCCAATAAACTGAACCCACGATTCAGGAACAGCGGTAAACAACATTGCCATCAGGATCCGAAGTGATGCCTGGCAGCCGTTTAACAAAGCATTCCTGATTGATGAATGATATGATGTCCCGCGCCTCGGGCAAGCTCTGGCATACTGCTAAGATGAAATGCCAATGCTATGCAGATGATTTACTCCTGAGGCCAGCAGTTAAGAGCAGCATATTTCGACTTAAGGTCTAGTGATCTTGAAATTGAAAACCGAAAGTGCTGCCAGATTTAGAATAGTCAATCAGCTTCATCCTTTGTATGAAAAGCTGTATTGGAAGCCTCTTTATTAAATGAATGAACAGAGGCAGCCTGAAAACCCGGGCGGGGGGTGGAATGGCATGACAATCAGTTACCCCATGAGCTGTACCTTTAACCCCGCTTCCCCCAAGGCGGGGTATTTTTTTTATGGAGCACTTTCTATGAGTACAACAGGCAAAACCAATGCCAAGCTGTTGCTGATTGATGATGATATCGAGCTCTGTGAATTGCTGGTGGAATATCTGGCAACTGAGGGGTTTACAGTTTCTGCGGTTCATGATGGAGAAGCAGGGGTTGATGCGGCTCTGTCCGGGGTGCATGACCTGGTGCTGCTGGATGTAACATTGCCTAAATTGAATGGTTTTGATGCACTGAAGCAGATTCGTCAGCAATCGGATATTCCTGTTTTGATGCTGACTGCACGGGGTGACGATGTTGATCGAATTATAGGGTTGGAAATTGGCGCGGATGACTATTTGCCCAAGCCCTATAATCATCGAGAACTGGTGGCCAGAATCAAAGCTATTCTGCGTCGTGGCCGCACACCATTGATTCCAGAAGGGACCAGCCGGACCCTGCAGATTGATGATATTGCATTAAATCTGGCTAATCGTGAAGCAGCGATTTCCGGGGAGCCACTGGAGCTTACAGCAACTGAGTTTCTGGTGCTGAAAACGCTGATTGAAAAAGCGGGTGAACTTATTTCCCGGGATGATCTGACCCAGATAGCTCTTAACCGCAAGCTGACACTTTATGATCGTGCGATTGATATGCACGTGAGCAATGTTCGCAAGAAGATCGGTACACGACCTGATGGTAGTCCAAGGATAAAAACCGTCCGTGGCTCTGGTTATTTTTATATCCTTCCAGGCTAACGGTGTTGCGAGTGCGATTTAAAATCCCCCGGCTGGTGGTATGGCCATGGCACAGTGTCTTCTGGAAGATTTTTCTGTGGTTCTGGCTGACCATGATTGCCATGCTGGTTACGCTGTTTCTGGCTTTTGCCGTGACGGTGGATCCATCGGACTTTTTGTCAGAGCGGCGGGCGCTGTTTCGTGAGCTGGAAATAGCAGCCCGTAAAATGGAACTTCTCTCCCGTACCTCTGTTCATTTACCCATTCCGCGGTTTCCGGGTAGCGGTTACTACCTGTTTGATACCGAGGGGAATATTCTGGGCAGTGCGTCGATCTCTGAAGAATTGATTTCTGCCTACAATAAAACCCGGAATCGCAGCGATCCGACAATTACCTTTCGAAGAGGGGTGGTTGTGGTTGGCCCACAACGAATTAGCCTGAATGATGCCCCCTATGAACTCTATCTCACCAAAGAGATGCCAATGCTGGTGCACTGGCGGGTTCAACAGGTTATCGCACGACAATGGCATCTTATTATCCTGGCATTGGGTGTCAGCTTCTTTCTCTGTATTGTTCTAGCCCGCTATCTTGTTGGTCCGATTCGAAATTTGCAACGAGCATCCAGAAAACTGGCTCGAGGGGACCTGAGTGCCAGGGTCGGCGGCAAGGTTTCCCGACGGAGGGATGAACTGGGTGAGTTGGCCAGGGATTTTGACCATATGGCTGAGCAGGTAGGGTCTCTGGTGTTCAGTAAAGAGCGATTGCTGCGTGATGTATCCCATGAGTTAAGATCGCCGCTAACCCGGTTGCAGATCTCTCTGGCACTGGCCAGACGGAAAACACCCGATGCCGAGGCAGAGCATGCCCGTATTGAAAGAGAGATCGAGCGTCTGGATCAGTTGATAGGGCAGATCATCCACTTTTCCCGTATTCAGCATAATATTGCCAATATGGCCTGTGAGAAGATATCTCTCGAAGGCATGCTGAAAAAACTGGTGGACGATGGCAACTTTGAAGCGCAGGCTCGAGATAAGGCGGTAGTGTTCAAAGAAACCGCTAAAATTGAGCTGGTGGCTGTTCGTGAGTTTCTGTCCAGTGCGGTGGAAAACATCATCAGAAATGCTATCCGCTTCACTCCGGAAGGTTCGGAAGTTGAGGTTCGCCTGTTTCGTGAAAATGATGTGGCACTTATTCGTATCAGGGATCACGGTCCAGGTGTGCCCGAAGAGGCACTTGAAGACCTGTTTGAGCCTTTCTTCCGGGTGGATGAAACACGGGGTAAGGAAAATGATGGAACGGGTCTTGGGATGGCGATTGCCAGTACCGCGGTGTCCCAACATAACGGTGCGATTGTCGCCTGTAATGCCCATCCGGGTCTTGAAGTCACCATTCGTCTTCCGTTAAGGAATGGGTTGAGTGTCTGAGTTGGCTAACCTCTGCTGGGACCTATCGTATGCTGAAGCCAGAGCGATGCAGACGACACTGGCCAGTCAGGTTGTCCAGCGTGATGATCTACCTGAGATCAGGCGTGTTGCCGGTGTTGATGTTGGCTTCGAGGATAAGGGGCTGGTCACCCGTGCAGCCATTGCTGTGCTGGCTTTTCCTGGTTTGGAACTTCTGGATTATACCATTGCCAAAGTACCGACTCAGATGCCCTATATCCCTGGATTGCTTTCGTTTCGAGAGTGTCCGGCGATTCTTGAAGCACTTGCCCAGCTGAGGGTGCAGCCTGATCTTCTGCTTTGTGATGGTCAGGGAATTGCCCATCCACGACGGTTTGGCGTAGCCTGTCATGTTGGGGTAATCACTGGGCTGCCAGCCGTTGGTGTTGCCAAGAGCAGGTTGTGTGGAAAAAGTGATACCCTGTCGGAAGAGAAAGGGGCCAGGGTTGACCTCTGGGATAATAATGAAGTGATTGGCAGTGTGGTGCGAACCAGAAGCGCAACCCGTCCACTGTATATCAGTATTGGCCATAGAATTTCGTTGAACACGGCGGTGCATTATGTTGAAGCATGTCTTACACGCTACCGGTTACCAGAAACCACCCGATGGGCAGATGCACTGGCTTCAAACCGGGGTAAGGCAGTTGCCAGAGCAAATCAGATTCTGGCTCACTAGTTTTTTTTGTGTGCTGTCAGTTATGCTCCTTGGTGGTTGTGCAGGAAATGATCGGGAAGTGTACAGTCAGCAGAGTTTTCAGCAGCTGGTGAATGAAGGTTTTCTCGCACCACAGATTCGCAGTCTGGATATGTTGCCACTTATGATGGTGCAGCTTTATCTGGACACTCCCCAGATTTTTATCCAGGGGGATGGTAAGCCCCTGATGTTCCATATCAACGGTACGGTGGATGCTGATGTCTTTGGGGGGATGGTTACCGAAAAACTGCCGGTTCAGATTACTGGCTTCACTCAGCTGAGATATTCTAAAGAAGATGAGGCCATTTATTTTGATCAGATAGAGTTTATGGAAGCTCAGATTGACTTGGAAGTGGCTTTGTTTAAAACCATGATAGTGGACAGCTTCCAGAAAGCGCTGCTAAAAGAGCTTACAGAGATGCCATTGATCTCATTAGTAAAAACGCCGGAACTTGCTGCAGCTATCGAATTACTTTCCAAAAATAATGCTGGTGGGCATATCCAGTTTGATACCCGGGAAGGCAGTCTGGTTATTGAGGAGGTTTCGAGTCAAAGTGACAGTTCTGCCGGCTAAAGCTTGTGTCGTAGGCGCTTCTTAAAGATGGAAAGTTCTCTGCCTTACAGACAGGCCGGTCTTAAATTGAAAGTGTCGACCCACATTGCATATTGGCAGGCACTGCAACATCCATTTTCTCAGGATAGGTAAGCTTCAGGCTGTTCATAATTGCAATAAACTCTTTCTTGCTCTTTCCTCCGCCTATCCTCAGATTGAACAGTTTTTCTTCTCGAATGGATGAACAGGTAAAGCCTCTGTAGTCATGGGCAGGGTATACAAGGGTTGTTTCTGGCAGGGTGAATAGCTTATACCAATTGAATTTTCTAACTACTGTATAACTGCCCAATCACGGGAGCACAGACTGAACAGTCGACCAGCTTCGCTGCAAAGGTTATTCCAAGCTTCACAGCAACAATCTACAATATTTTCATAACCTGAAAATGCTTTGTTTGATAAGTCATGCTCCCGCATCCACTCCCATAGCCTTTCTGAGCTGTTTAACTCCGGTGCGAATGGT
>NZ_LUKQ02000160.1 GCF_001647025.1 Endozoicomonas atrinae | reverse complement strand
AGAGTCAGCTTAGTAAAATATTTAACTTTCTGGAACTATCAGACTTGCAGACCACCCCAAAAAGCTATACTTAACGACAGGTCATTTTGGACTGGTGTTTTGAGGACTTTTTACGCCGGTGATGACAGCGTTGAGTGAAACAGACCTTCAGGGATGAGGGTGTTATTCCGGCATCACAATGAAGTGAGCCGATGGATGCCTGAAAAACCAGCAGGATGCCCCGGAACCCCAACGACTCTTGTCGTTCTCTACGGTCCCTCGCACTATGCGGGGTTTTTCTTTTTCAGGAATGTGTACCGGAACGGCTTCTTTCTTGTATTGCCGTTTTATGATTTATCGGCTGCGAAACATTGTCACCTTACCTGAAATCCCCTTACTTGCCAGTAAGCTCTCTTGATTGACTGTTTCGAATAAAGTAAAGCGTTGATATAGAAGCGCAGAAGCTGGATAGGATTCGTCTTGCTTTACAGTATCACTCCAGTCAATTTTTAAAACGGTATATTTTATCATTTTGACCAGATTTTATCTTGGTTTTTGT
Source organism: Endozoicomonas atrinae (assembly GCF_001647025.1). Classification (GTDB taxonomy): domain Bacteria; phylum Pseudomonadota; class Gammaproteobacteria; order Pseudomonadales; family Endozoicomonadaceae; genus Endozoicomonas; species Endozoicomonas atrinae. Next base: position 12,552 of record NZ_LUKQ02000160.1, on the reverse strand, counting down.
TTTTGAAATGAACGCTTTTCATTGGGCTCTCTCAGAAATAAAAATAAAGAATATCTAATTAATGTATAGACTTTGAAAGTTTGTTGATGTGGCATGGCGGTTTTAGAAGTTTTTACTATAAATCACTACAGCGGCTGCTTTAATAGAGAATAAATTGAATATAAGGTTTATACATGTTTGAAGAAGGTATTTATTTTTATTCTGAACGTATTAATCAAACTTATTATGATAATGGTGGATCCGTTAATTATTCACCTTCTCCTGTTTTCTGGGGGCAGAATAAAGTCGAGCCAGTGCCTGCTGATAAAATATTCCTGGATCAGGGTTCCTTTGATCTATCAGCGTGTGGCCAACGCACTTATATTGAACTGCAAAATCTACAGTTCCCATTTCCAGAAATGCTTGTTTCAGCAGTTGATGGTGAGTGCAAGGAGAATATGGAGACTGAAGAACCCGACTTTACCAGTGATTTTTATCATAACGAAGAGGTCATGGGGGAATCCCATCTATACAGAAAGGAGTCTCAGGCTGGTTTAAGTCTCCGGGAAATGGTGTTTGTACACTGTGATATTGCAGTTGACGGTTGCAAAGCAGATAGTCCAGATTTTTCAGGCGATGCCGGTGAAGTTGAAGATGTTTTCAGTAGACAGGATTCATCGATTTCATCTGAGGGGCTGCCTTCGTCAGTGCCTGGCACTCCCGACATTTCTGGTGTAGCTAATCCAAGGCTCTGTTCTTCGTCTGAAGATACTGATAGCACTGATTTGTTATCCATGGTTTCTCCAGCTCCGTGTTCGAATGAATATTCCTGTTCTATGGAAAGTTCTGGGGTGTTGGAAAAACCTTCTCTTAGCTATGCCGCTATTATCACTCGAGCCTTGGAAAAAGCCGATGGTAATAGGGCAACTGTACCGGAACTCTATCAATTGATTGTTGAGGAGTTTCCCTATTTTGCAACAGTCGATAAAAAATCATGGCAGTCTTCAATGAGGTCAACTCTGTGTATGAATGATGCGTTTGCAAAATGCAGTGAAACAGCAGGACAGAAGCAGGGAGGTCATTGGGTTATGAGTCCAAATAAAGTACATGCTTTGTAAAATAAAGGTTGATGGAGTGGGCTTTTCAGAATCACATGAGCCGACGTTTAAGATCTTTTATGAGTTGAGTATGCTGTTTGTGGTTCCTTACGGGGTTGATCTGAGAATAAAGAGTGAGTTTGTAAATCGATGAGTTGTTTTAACGGATCAAAGCAAGTGACAACTGGGGGGGGGCAGGCTTCCTGACCTTGTAGGGCAGTGATCGTATCAGGCATGTTAATTCTGATGATTTTAAGGCTTGGAGTGCATGCTCCATAAAACTCGACTATTTTGCCTTGGCATCACGTTACTATGAAACCAATTGCGCATTTTTAAAGGATGGTTCAATGCATTCAAATTTCAGTATTGAGTCTATAATCCGGCCGGATTCCCCTAATCCTTCTGATGATATTCGCCCTGCTCAACCAACTGCATCGATGGGGTTGTGGGGGCATCAGGTGTCGGCAAGGTCTCAGGTAGCTACTCACATGATGGGTGCTATTGCAGACTTACCTCTTCCCCCAATGAGGCATGTAGCACCATTACCCCCAAATGACCTTTCTACGGTTTTCAGTGGTGATCAGTCTTCCTCCAGTCATTGGGGGGAGGTTTATACCGAAGAGGACATGAATGCTTTATCTGATTTAATTGATACGCCTTGCTTGCCAGGAAATCATCAGGTACCAGCAGGTCTTCCTGTCCATAATCCGTTTGCATTTGAGCCGTCGGTTGTAACTCAATCACCACAGGTGTTTTCGCAGGGACTGCCAGTTCTCCCGGCAGGGTGGGGCGGACCATCCTTGAGTACTGGAGTGACAGGAACTTTACCGTGTGTTCCTATGCTGCAAGCATTCCTGCCAAATCAAGGCGTGGCAGATGATGTGGTCACAGAATGTGGTTCTCCACGCCCTGACCTTTCACCTCCATTGGACTCGGGAGTGTTCTCCTGTCAGTCTGGTGTTGGAAGCCAGATCAATTCAGTATCTTCAACGACTACGCTACCGTGCAGGTCGGGTTCAAATGTTGCCCGCCCAAGGTCAGTGATACCTGGGAGGCCGTCAGACAGCTACGTTACGATGATTAAAAATGCGATCTTGAGTAAGCCAGATCAGCGAGCAACATTAAGCCAGATTTATGAGTACTTGTCTGAGAACTATTCATGTTTTAACGAAAACAATAAACGAACATGGCAAAACTCTGTGCGTCATAACCTCTCCTTGAATAAAGCCTTTATAAAAAGTGAGGTAAAGCCTGAAAACCAGAAGGGATGCTTCTGGACTGTTGACCTGAATTTTTCTATGTCTACAAGAAAGCGTAAGCAGAAAGTTAGTGATGCAACCGATAATTATCATCTGTATATGAGACCCAGAGTTTCTTCAGAAGAGCAGGCAGGCGTTTCCGGCATGCAGCCAGCAAAGCTGAAAGAGAATGCTGTTTCATCTCATCAGTCTTTCCAGAATTATTTCAACATGAATTAGGTGGGGTGTATTTTCTTTGAATATATGTCCAGTTGCCCGGATTTACTTACACCCAGTTATACCCTCTGGTCGAAAGCATTAAGCAGGTGCGATGCTGCATTGAGTAATGTCAATGTGGAAGTACCAGATTTTCGCCTTGCCTGAGATACCTAAGTTCAGCATGAGTATTGTTAATGTTTGTGCTATCAAGACCTTCTTTAAAAGTGGCTGCGATGAGATTTCCCGTTTTTGACAAGGCCGCCTTCACATTGAAGTGAGCATATAAAAAGTCTCTGTCTGTCGGCGCCATATTTTGCTGGTGACACTCAACAGTATTCTATTTTGGGTGAATAAGGCGGGGAGCAATTATCACAAACTTTGTTTCGGAGATGGTTTTTGCAGGGAGGGGGCTGGGCAACAGTAGTGTAATAAATAACAGGGAGTGAAATTATCAAACAGGGGAATCAAGAAGTGGCGGAGGGACAGGGATTCGAACCCTGGGTAGGCTATTAACCTACGCTGGTTTTCAAGACCAGTGCTTTCAACCGCTCAGCCATCCCTCCACAGGACTTTACTCTATCGCAGGTCGCGTAAGAATACATGCTGATATGGCGGAGGGACAGGGATTCGAACCCTGGGTGGGCTATTAACCCACGCCGGTTTTCAAGACCGGTGCTTTCAACCGCTCAGCCATCCCTCCGCGACGAGGCAAATAGTACCTGAAATCAGAATTCTGTCAATGTCTTGATAAACGGTAATCTTTTTCTATGCTTCGGGCGCAGGAAATCCGCAAATAGTGAATGGTATTCAGGAGTGCAAAATGTCAGGAATTGTTAAAACTATAGCCCCAGTAAATTGGTCTGATATAATAATTGGTATTACATCTATATAGAGGAATGACAAAGATGGACCGCAAACCCGTGATGACTGCTGCTTCTACCAGCCTGGGTGCAGGCGTTGAAATCAATAAGGTTCTTCGCAATACCTATATGCTGCTGGGTATGACTCTGCTGTTCAGTGCTGTCACCGCAGGTGTAGCCATGGCTCTGCAGATCAGCCAGATGACGGCGCTGGTTCTCTCTCTGGTCGGTTTTGGCCTTTTGTTCGTAGTTAACAAAACCGCTGATTCTGCCAAGGGTATTGTCGCTGTTTTTGCCTTTACCGGTGTGCTGGGTGCCGCCCTGGGGCCAATGCTTAACCATTATCTGGGTATGGCCAATGGTCCATCCCTGATCATGCAGGCCCTGGGCGGAACAGCTGTGGTGTTCTTTGCGCTCTCCGGCTATGTCCTGACTACCCGTAAGGACTTTTCCTTCATGGGTGGCTTCCTGATGGTTGGCCTGATTGTGGCTGTGGTTGCCAGTATTGCCCTGATCTTCTTTAACATCCCTGCTGCCAGCATGGCGCTGTCTGCCCTGATTGTATTGCTGATGTCCGGTTTTATCCTGTTTGACACCAGCCGTATTATCCATGGAGGTGAGACTAACTATATCCGAGCCACTGTTTCTCTCTATCTGGATATCTATAACCTGTTCACTGCACTGCTCCACCTGCTGGGTGCTACCAGTGACGACTGATTTTTAGAGTTGCTTTTCTCGGGCCCCGCCATTTGGCGGGGCTTTTTTGTTGGATCGGGTTGGCCAGTTTTATTTCTGTTAACATGGGCTGATTGAGTGTCTGTTGACGTAAGGTTATTGTTATGAAGTTTGCACTGGCCGTGTATGGCGCTCCTGCCAACAGTCAGGCTACACAAAGTGCACTGCACTTTGCACGGGCCTTGGTGGCTCAGGGGCATGAAATTGTCCGGTTGTTTTTTTATCAGGATGGGGTGAATACCGCGACAGCTATTGCCCAGCCACCTCAGGATGAGTCCAACCTTTCTGAAGAATGGCAGCAGTTTGTTCAGGCACATAATCTGGATGCGGTGGTTTGCATTGCTGCCGCATTACGACGGGGCGTTGTGGGTCAGGCAGAAGCTGAGCGCTATAAGTTGCCGGGTAATAATCTCCGGAAGGGTTATGAGCTTTCCGGTCTTGGACAGCTGCTCGACGGAGCACTGATGGCGGACCGATTGATAACGTTTGGAGCCTGAGATGAGCCATTCTGTGTGCATTATTTCGACCCGGGCACCCTACAGTGGGCAGGCAGCCCGTGAGGCTCTCGATACGGCACTGGTATCAGCTTCATATGATATTGAGACCAGCCTTCTGCTGATCGGGGATGGGGTCTATCAGTTATTGAAAGAGCAGGATGCCGGTCAAATTCCACGTAAGAATCATTCAGCCATGCTTCAGGTACTGCCTCTTTATGGAATAGAAACCATTCATGTGGATCAGGTGTCTCTGGATGAGCGTGGTATCAGTCCAGATGCACTTCAGGAAGGGGTGACAATAATTGCTGGGGACGAACTGCCTCAGTTTATCCAACAGCATTCCAGGGTGTTTAATTTCTGATGAGTACGCTGCATACCACAAATAAGCCAGGTCAGGCTCTGGAACTCTGTCTTCGTGCTGTTGCCAGTGGCGACTCTGTGTTGTTGATTGAAGATGCTGTATACGAGCTGCTGTCACCAGTAACCAGGCTGAATGCCTTACCAGATGGCTGCTCTATTTATGTGCTGGATATCGATGCCAAGGCTCGTGGGGTGAAGGTGTCTGAACCTTTTGAAGCCATCAACTATGACCGCTTTGTCTCATTATGTGTTGATAATGAGAAAGTGTTGTCATGGTTTTAGATGATATTATCCAATCATGTTTCTGCATCTAATAAATAATCGCTACCTCGTAATATGACCAGTTAGCCAGCCTTATGGTGGGCTCTGGCGGCGGTTGTGCCAATAACTTTCAGCGCTGGATTGAATCAGCACTATCCGTAATATTGAAATAACGCGATAGACAAACAGAACTTTACGCTGCGCCTATGCTCTTAACTATCGAGTTCTTTCCACCATAGGCGTGCGTGGTATGCTGAAGAACAGTTTATTGTGTTTACTGACACTGGCTTTGACATTATCTGCCTCTGAGGAAATCCGTTTGAAAGCACCGGTCGCTCCTAAAATTCCACATTCCATTATTCAGCATGACCAGACCCGTATTGATGAGTACCACTGGTTGCGGGATGAGCACTGGCAGAATATTGTGGCAGGAGATCTGGATTTTAAAAACCCGGAGATTCTGGCGTATCTCAATGCTGAAAGTGATTATAAAGATGCTCAAATGAAAGACAGCAAGGCTGTTCAGGAGCAGCTTTATCAGGAAATTCTGTCCCGGATAAAGGAAGATTATCAGTCCTGGCCAGTGAAAAAAGGCGGTTTTCTTTATTATTACCGTGAAGAGAAGGGGAAGAACTACCCCATTCTCTGTCGTCGCAATGCCTCGATGGATTTGCCTGAAGTCGTTTATATGGACGTCAACAAAGAGGCTGATGGCAAGGATCTCTATATGTTTGGCCCTTCCATCACCAACCGGGCAAATACCTTTCTTGCTTATGGCTATAACCTGACCGGTTCCATGGAGCGAAGCATTCGGGTTCGGAACCTGGAGACCCGAAAGGACAGTGAATGGACCTTCCATAACAGTACTGGTTCAATACTCTGGATTGATGATGAGCATCTTCTGGTGGTTGAGCGCGATGAGCAGGCCCGTGGTAAAAATGTCTATAAAATTAATATTCATCAGGGACCGGAGAAGAAAGAACTGGTTTTTTCTAAACCCGATGAATTTGACGGGATGTTTCTGTCGCTCTCGGAAACCACAGACCATGAGTACGTTATGGTTTACCTCAACAGTGGTTCCAGTCAGGTTGTCTATGTCTCTCCCCGCGCATCAATAGACTTCCGTCTGTTCGCCCACGGCACTGATGATGTGGTATTCAGTCTCGACCACTATAGCGATGACTTTTATATTCTCACCAACCTCAATGGTGCCAATAATTTCCAGTTGTTTAAAACATCGGTAAATCAATGGGGCCAGAAACACTGGAATTTGATTCAGGCCGAAAGTGATAGCATCAGCCTGACGGATATTCATTTCTACAACCATTATCTGATTATTGAGCAGAAAAATAACGAAAGAGCACTGGATGAGCTGGTGGTACAGGATATGGTGTCCGGTAACAGAAAGAGCGTATCCATGCCGGATGAAGCCTATGAACTGGACTTTTCGGGCGACTGGGATCATAACGCCACAACTGTTCGGCTGGATTATTCCTCACCAGTTATGCCCAGTACTGTTCTTGAACTGGACCTGAAGACTGTTCAAACCACCGCGGTCTATACCCGTGAGACGCCCAACTTTGACCCGGGGAAATATGAGGTAAAGCGGGAGTATGCAACAGCACGGGACGGTGAGCGCGTTCCGGTAACCATCATTCATAAAAAAGGGCTTGTTAAGGATGGTTCTCATCGAGCCCTGGTTTACGGTTATGGCTCCTACGGTTATGGGATGACGGCTGGCTTTTCGTCAAAGCTCTTCAGTCTGGTCGATCGGGGCTTCATCTATGCAACCGCACACATTCGCGGTGGTGATGAAAAGGGCTATCAGTGGTATCTCAATGGTAAAATGCGCCATAAGATGAATACCTTCAATGACTTTATTGATGCAACGGAGTACCTGGTCAGACAGGGTTATACCGGTAAAAGTCAGATTGCGATCAATGGAGGCAGTGCCGGTGGGTTGTTAATGGGCGCGGTAACCAATCTGCGTCCAGATCTGTTTGGCTGCGTGATTGCTGATGTGCCTTTTGTTGATGTCATTAACACGATCAGTGATGCATCCCTGCCATTGACCCCTCCTGAATGGGAAGAGTGGGGCAATCCGGTCACCAGTGCTGACGACTTTGGCTATATTATGCAGTACTCTCCCTATGACAATGTGCAGGCAAGGGATTATCCACCGATGCTGTTTAATTCGGGGATATCCGATGAACAGGTTACTTACTGGGAGCCAGCCAAGATGGTGGCGCGTTTAAGGGATTTGAAAACGGATGAGAACCTGCTGCTGCTGAACATGAATATGCATGCAGGGCATGCGGGAGCCAGCAAACGTTATGAGTGGATTGATGAAGAAGCTTTTAACTACGCATTTATTTTGAAGTGTTTTGGAATGAAGTAGTGTTAAACGACTGATTTTCTTTGTGAATCTATAATCGTTTTATTTGTGCTTTATAAAATAACAGGACTTAATAAATAACCGGGCTTTTCCAGGGGCGCACTTAATGAGTCATTAGAGCGGTTAACCACGATAGCGGTCAGTCAACGTGAACTGTGCAGAACATGGTTGCTCCATGTTGAAAAGGTGTTCATTTTGACCTGTGTGGTTTATGCCCCAGCCATGGATGGTTGGTCTTATGTCTAATTTTGAGCGCTCCTGTTGGCTGGCCATTAATGATTAAAGTCTGTAAATAGGAGCCTCCTATGGGTATGGAAATCACAGCAATTGCTTTTGTTGTCCTTATTGCTGTTCTTATTTCAACCGGTGTACGAATTGTTCCCCAGGGGCATAACTACACCGTCGAGCGTTTTGGCAAATACACCAAGACGTTAACGCCCGGGCTGCATGTTATTGTGCCCGTGATTGATAATATTGGTAATAAAATGAACATGATGGAGCAGGTTCTGGACATCCCGCCTCAGGAGGTGATCAGTGCAGACAACGCTCAGGTTACTACGGATGCCGTCTGTTTCTACCTGGTTCAGGACGCCGTCAAAGCCTCCTATGAGGTGAACGATCTTGATCGAGCCATGAAAAACTTGGTGATGACCAATATCCGTGCTGTGTTAGGATCCATGGAGCTGGATGAAATGCTTTCCAACCGGGATCGAATTAATGAGCGTCTGCTGATAAAAGTGGATGAAGCAACCGACCCCTGGGGCTTGAAGGTTACCCGTATTGAGTTGCGTGATATTGCGCCGCCCGCAGACCTTGTGGAAGCCATGGCAAGACAGATGAAGGCTGAGCGGGATAAACGTGCCCAGATCCTTGAGGCGGAAGGAGCCCGTGAAGCCGCTATAAAGGTGGCCGAGGGTGAAAAGCAGGCTCAGATCCTCAAGGCGGAAGGTGAGCTCGAAGCTGCCAGGCGGGAAGCCGAAGCTCGTGAACGTCTGGCCGAAGCCGAGGCGGTTGCAACGGCCATGGTATCCAAGGCTATATCAGAAGGTGATCATCGGGCGATTAACTATTTTGTAGCTCAGAAATACGTTGAGGCTCTGAAGGATGTAGCGTCCGCGGAGAACAATAAAGTGATCATGATGCCTCTGGAGGCTGGTAGCCTGATTGGCTCCATCGCCGGTATTAAGGAGCTGGTGGGAGAAGCCACTCTTAAGAAGGGAAGCAAGAAGGAAGCTTGATGGATATTGCTATTACACTGGAACCCTGGCATTGGTTGATTCTGCTCTTTGTACTTCTGGGTGCAGAGGCGCTCGGTGCGGGTGGTTTTCTCCTGGGTAGTGCAGCCGCTGCTGCGGTTGTTTCTCTCTGGCTCTGGTTGGTGCCTGACATGAGCTGGCCCACTCAGCTGATGATTTTTGGGATTGGCAGCTTGCTGCTCTCACTCGCCTACTGGAAGTTGTTCCGAAAGGTAAACAACAAGAGCGACAGTCCTGAATTAAATAATCGGGCGTCACAGTTAATAGGCCGAACCATTGTACTTGAGCATGACTTGCCAGCAGGACAGAGTAAACTTCAGATTGGCGATACACTCTGGAAGGTTGAGTCGGACAGGCCTGTACCACAGGGGCGCAGGGTCTCGGTGACGGGAAATCAGGGGATGATACTAGTGGTGAGGGAGCAGGTCTGATCATGTAACAGAAGAGCGTTGGTATTACCTCCACCTGTTTTCTTATTTCATTTCTATTTGGGACAGGCTTGAGACTCCTTTACGGTTTCTTTATGCTTGTCCTCCTTCAATGGAACGATCGTTTTTCGGTGATCCAGTTTGATGCCGTGATATCCAGTGTTGTTGTTTCTGGATAGTCGAGTTTATTCACCTTGCAGGATGTTCAAATGCAACCCAGTTATACAGCCGAGTCGACGCAATCGAAAGGTCAGGTTGTTCAGTGGCTATTAGTTGCGCTGATGATCTACCTTTTGCTGGTCGCTGTCGGGATGATAGGTTCCGGCTTTAAGTGGGCTTCTGGTGGTGCTGATGGGGCACGTCAGTTATTTGCTTTTGCCACAAACCCGGTGTTGGGGCTGGTGGCAGGTGCACTGGCAACTGCGGTTGTTCAGTCATCCAGTACCGTGACATCGGTGATTGTTGGCCTTGTTGCCGGAGGCCTTCCGGTTGCCACCGCTATTCCGATGATTATGGGTGCCAATATTGGTACCACTGTGACCAATACGCTGGTTAGTATGGGGCATATCGGTAAGAAAAAAGAGTTTCGTCGAGCGTTTTCTGCCGCTACCGTGCATGACTTTTTCAACCTGATGGCGGTTATCATTTTTCTCCCGCTGGAGATTATGACAGGGTTTCTGGCCAAGTCATCAGACTTCCTGGCCAGCATGCTGGTTGGAGGCGACTCTGTCAGTATCAAAGGATTAAACTTTGTTAAAGTGCTTACAGGGCCTTCTGTAGATCTGTTCAAGGGCGTCTATGGTTCTTTGCCTGACCTGTGGGCGGGCGTCTGCCTGGCGTTGACAGGACTGGCCTTTATTTTTATTTCCATTATTTATCTTGGTAAGCTGCTCAAGCATTTGATGGTGGGTAAAGCCAAGCAGATCCTGCATAAAGCGATTGGGCGGGGGCCTGCTACTGGTATTTTCTCAGGCATGATGATGACCATTGCCGTTCAATCATCTTCAACCTGTACCAGCCTGATCGTACCGCTTGCCGGAAATGGTATTTTCAAGCTCAAGGAGATATATCCATTTACCCTGGGATCCAATATCGGTACGACGATTACTGCCTTGCTGGCGGCGACAGCAGTTCAGGGAACCATGGGATTCTTTGCCCTGCAGATAGCACTTGTCCATCTGTTGTTTAATGTTTCAGCAGTACTTTTGATTTACACTATTCCATTCCTTCGCAATATACCACCGAGGCTTGCCCGTCGTTTTGCCCAGGTGGCTAGCCGGAATAAATGGATGGTGCTGGTCTATGTGGTGGGTGTCTTTTTCATTCTACCTGCTATCCTGATCGCGATAACTGCCTGAGGAGGACATGATGACAACGCTCAAGGAATACAAGGCACACAAAAAGGAGTTAAAGGCTCAAATCAAAGAGGTCAAGGCAACCTTGAAACGTCTTGAAAAAGAGCTGGAGGCTGAACGGCAGGATATGCAGCATGAAGAAGTGGATCATCTTGATGAGTACTTCGACAAGGCTGAGCCTCACCTGGTGGATGTTAAAAAGCTGGGTGTTTCGGCCATTGATGATTTTAAAAAGTCAGTGTCTAAGCTAATGAGCTCAATTACAGGCTCCGGTAAACAGTAATCAGCTTATCGGAGCATAAAGAGGTGAAAATAAAGCCAGCAATTATTTGCTGGCTTTATTTTTTACTTCATCAATAACCCCTGCCAAACCCCGGCGTTTGCCCAGGGTTACTTCGAACCAGGCCTCATTGCCGTAGCGTGGGAATTCGTAGCGCAGATAGTAGCCATCCTTGTATACCGAAAGATCGAAGCTTCTGGCCAGTACGCCGGCAGCAAGAAGGATAAGGAATATGGCTGAAAGTAGTTTGTACATAAGCGTGCCCCCGATAAAGTCTCATCCATGAATACTTCCCGTTCAGTCTAGCACGATGTTCGGTGCATTGAACTCTCTGCCACCGAACCCATGACTTCCCGCTGTTTATATTACATGTTTTAAAATCAGGAATGACAGCATGCCCAGGATGACCGTCAGTAATGTGTTTCTTGTAATAAGGGCAAAAAACACCACGATAATGCCGGCAATCAGGTAATGATTGTCCATGGACATGCTGAGCTGATCCTCACGAATAAATACAATGGGTGCCGCAATGGCTGTCAGTACTGCAGGGGCCGAAAAGCTCAATACCTGTTGAACAGTTTCGCTGAGCTTTAATGGTAACCAAGGTTCCATCAGGAGAAAGCGGCTGCCAAATACGAGTGCCGCTACGATCAACAGAATAGCCCAGGTATCCATTAATGTTCTCCTCTGGCAGTGGCTTTGGCATAGGCAAAACCTGCCATCATTGCCAGGGGAGCAGAAATTAACAAACCTGCCTGAATATGCATTACCTCACAAATGACAGAGGTCACCAGTGCCGTGAGTACACAGACCAGTACAGGGGCATTTTTGATGGTCGGGATGACAAGGGCGATGAATGTGGCGGCAATGGCGAAATCCAGTCCGAGGGTATCCAGATTATCAATGCTCTCTCCAGCGATAATGCCGCCAAGGGTGGCAAGATTCCAGCCAAGGTAAAAGCATAACCCTCCCCCCAGTGCGTACCAGGGGTCAAAGCGTTTCAGCTGGCCAGGATTGGCAATGGCAAACAGTTCATCGGTTAACAGGAAGCCCAGGGCCAGACGCCATCTGAGGGGCAGAGGGCTGATGTTCTTGCGCATCACCATGGAATAGAGGAAATGGCGGGAGGTGATGAGCAGGGCGGATATCAGGATGCTGCCCAAACCGACTCCGGCCTGAATCATGCCCATAATGGCCAGTTGAACAGCACCGGCAAATACAACTCCCGATAATGCCTGACTCTGAACAGGGTCAAAACCCGATTCAATAGCGAGAGAGCCCGTCAGGATACCCCAGGGTAGGACGGCGACAGTCAGCGGAATAATGGCTGCAGCACCTTTGAAAAAAGCCCGGACTTTTTCATTGCTGCTTGAGTAATGGACAATTTCTGCCTGAGACATGCAATACACTTCCTTTACAATTCATCCCCTTACTTAAGGTTCAGGTACCTTTTAATGTGGAACAGTTTAGTGCATCGTGAAAACCCACGTCCTATGGACGTGGTTATGAATGGTTGGCTCCGCCTGCCATGAACTACCCATGCTACTTCTTAACTCTGAGTTGTCCCCACGACTACTAGAGATAGGAAGTAA
>NZ_LUKQ02000016.1 GCF_001647025.1 Endozoicomonas atrinae | reverse complement strand
GATCATCCTGAGTTTTAATCTGACTGGCTATTTGATCTACCAGTTTTTCGTTGATTTCAACGCTCATTGTTATTCTCCATTTTGGAGTATTAACGACAAGCGTTTACACAATTTAAATTACATTCCCGACTGAAAGTAGTCTATAACTGCTTTACCAATCCGCTGAAGGAATAATGCCATGTATCCTTCTGACCTGAGTGGGAACTCCTTAAACCCCTGTTTCCAGATTCAGGCTACGATACCCCAAAAAATGGAAGAGCACGTGATTGGAGTTATCGCCTGATACTCAATGCCATTTTCTACATCTCAAAATCAGGGTGTCAGTGGCGAATGCTTCCATCAGACTTTCCTCCATGGAGCACTGTACATACCTATTTCCGGAAGTGAAAGATTGATGTCACATGGAAAAAAGTACATGACGCACTTCGTGACATGGTGCGAGAACAAGCCGGTAAGGAAGCTCAACCAACAGCAGCCTGCATAGACTCCCAGTCTGTAAAAACATCGGTAAAAGGGGATGTCGAGGCAGCCCTATAGAACCGACCTATGCTGATAGATTCATTTTCGGTCTTCACGATGCGTCTCCTCTGTTGACATGAATCCCTGTAAGGCTTCACTGGCAAAGCCTATGTATCCATTTAGAATACCTTAGCTCCGCTATCAAAAATAAACACCTGAAATGATTATCCGGTACAATCGGCCTTCTGGCTCCGGAGTATTGAGAAGGCCTTGTATGTGTAACTAGTGGTGTGAGTAAAGGGTCTAGTCTCCAAGTAAAGTCTGAATAACTCGACCAGGAGACCTCAAAATAGCCTGGTCTGAACTACAACGTTACTTTGCCCAGGGCGTTGTGCTTTGTGTGGATGATTCACTGGATCTGATTGAGGTTAGCTACCAGATCTCAGTCGATAATAAGTCAGCGGTAGAAGCCTGGGTGAAACAGGGCGTATTGGGAGCGGTTAGTGATGAACAGGCACAGTCCTGGTTTGCAGACGACCGTGATCTGTGGGCTGTTGTGGTTAGACCCTGGGTGCTTGTTCAGGAAAGGTTTTGAGAAAAGAAAGGAGGTGACAGTCTGAATGCTGGAGATTGCTGACGGTATCATCATTACCGAAGATGACATTGAGTTCAGTTATATTCGAGCCCAGGGCGCGGGAGGCCAGAATGTCAACAAGGTCTCTTCCGCTGTCCATCTGCGCTTTGATATCAGGGCCTCCTCATTGCCTGAGTTTTATAAAGAGCGATTGCTTGCTTTCCGCGATGCCCGTATTACCCGGGAAGGTATTATCATCATCAAGGCGCAGCGGTTCCGGACCCAGGAAAAGAATCGTGAAGATGCTCTCTTGAGGCTCAAGGAACTGATCAGTAAGGCAACTGTCGTTCATAAACAGCGTAAGGCAACTCGTCCAACACTGGCCTCAAAAAAGCGGCGTGTTGATCAGAAAAAGCGACGAGCTCAGACAAAAACATTGCGTGGTCGAATTGACCATTGACTTGGGTTTACCGTGATTCCAATAGTCTGTCCTATGGAGAGGAATTGGCTGAAAAAATAGGACAGATCGGTTCCACTTATTTTTGCCAGTTTGGAAGCTAAGGTAGGTTTAGTACGAGTATGGGGATACTGGTGTGAGGTAGTTTGTTGTTCGAGTACACTGGCTTTCAGCAGGCTTTTAAATAAATATAAATTTATAGTAAAGAACATTAATTTGTTAAAGTGAGAAAACAATCTATCTTCACTAATTAAATCGGATTCTTCTAAATGGATTTTATCTGTTTTCTTTAAATTAAAATGATTAGAGGTGTGGTTATTATTTTAATGACTCTAATTTTTTTAGTGCAAAGAAATATTTTTCTGAACTGTGAGTTGATAATTTTGGGTTGAAAAATTGATTCGCGACTTTGACAATTTTTACTGATCAGTTTGTTGACTTTCAGAAAATAGGTGGTGGTATCTTTATTGAAATATGAATGAATAGTGTTGTTGTATAAGAATTGATCGTATGTTTACTTTCAATTTTGCTGTTGCCTATTAAAAAAATGAAAGCTGCTGGGGGGGGAGTTAGGAAATATTTGGAAACAGTATCTGAATTTACAGTAAGACTGCCGATTGGATTCGAGTCAATCAAGCTCCATTTTTAACTATCTTCGACTCTGCTCAAGGTGAACGGAATTGGAAATTAATTTCATGATAAATCTTTAGTGAACAATGAGGAAATAATCCTGCTTATTATCGGATATGGTGTTTTTTTAATTGTATTTGAATGCAATCAAAGAGAATGAATTATGATTCAGAATGACAAGTCCCCCAACCAGATTTATAAACATAGTATAATCCCGGAAGGAAATAGTGCACAGTTGCCAGACCCCTTGCGGGAAGGTTCCCAGTCTGTAAGTTATCGCCGTTGGGATGTTCAGGTTGCTTCCCCCGATGATGCGACAGAAGGTAGAGGCTCATTAGAAGAATCTTCACGCATGATAAGTCAAAGGTCATGTGCCCAACACGATTCAGGTTGGAGGTCCTGTCAGACTGGCAGGTTACTACAGCCTGAAGTTACTGTTCCATCACCGCAACCTGTTTTTGCTTCAGGAGTAGAAGAACAACAAGTCAAGCGTCTACAAGATCTTCTGATTGGTGGGTGTCTCTTTGGGCTCGGTGTATCAGCAGTTCTCACAGCGGTATTCGATTCGAAATACCATGTTGACAATCATGACCATCACCACCAAGACGCTCATGGACATAGCCATGATGACGTTGATGATGCATACGATGAGTTTGTGGGGCGAATAATGCGACAGCTAGGTCATGGCGTTGAAGGAATATGCACGACCTCTGCCGGCCTTGCGAGAATTTTTGGTGCACTGTTCTTTAGCAATAAGCACTACAGCAAATGTAAGGTTATCTCCAATATTCTACAAGCTTTTGGTGCTCTTGGAACTATAACTGCTGCAGCTGGTGACCTGTGGCATGGGCACAAATCCCATGCTGCAGGCCACTTTTCTCAAGCAGGGTTTGCGCTCGGAATGCCTTTGCCAGAGCTATATTTTTGCATGAAAAAAATCTGTACGGGGGAAGAGCTAGATATTATCCAGCAGGAGAATCAAAGAGCAATTTGCAAAAAAATAGCTGCGGCGAGTAGCATCTTGGATGCTTTACCTGCCCTCTATTTAGCTGTAAGTATGGCGTCACCATTCTACGCGATAGAAACGGCTTTAAGCCTACTCATGGGCTGGGGAAATGCTGTCTTTTATAGGATACGTAAAAATGGGATACCCTTTATAAAGGTCGAAGTTTCAGGAAATGCCTCCGGTGATGAACGAGATAGAGAAAGTAAAAAATTTGTCCTTATACCCCAAGAGCAATTCGATAGAATTATAGAAATTTGTTATTCCAGAGGACTAGTAGGCCAAGCTTTACATACCAATGAAGATGCTGTTGAAATGATTGAATCCGGTAATGAGTTGGAAGATAGTGTAAGTAATATAGAGGAAGTAAAAAAGCTTATAGAACAACAATCTTTTAATGTGGTTCTCCCCAAAGAACTATCTAAACACTCTCATTTACTAAAGGTTTAGCTAATGAATTGAGCTTATGTTTTTTTGGTCTTTGTGTTTTCTTGTCAATAGGTGATGGCTAAAGAAGTCGCGGTGAGATTAAATGAAAATAAATTTAAATGGTGGATTTTTTTCTGTTTTTTTTAAAATCCAGGGGAAATGTCGGCGAGTATTTTTTTATTGGATTTAGCATTTTCTCAACTTATAGCTGCTCTTATGGGTAGCCATTCTCTGGTCGTCCTTTTTCAGTCAATGTAGCATTGATCGTTTAACTCCAAAAATGGTGTGTTCTTATTCTATCGCTCACTGCTTTAAAGGTTGGTTTGTACAATAATTTGGGTAATATTGTTGGAGGTCAGCGCAAGTTTGGTTGCCTTTCAAGTTGCCAAATCGCAACGTCAACAGCCTGGACACTAACGATTATCTGGAAGTAAACGATGACTCCTGCCATTAATACGCTTAAAAAAGCCAAAGCTATCCATCAGGTTCACCAATATCACCATGACCCCGACAGCCATTCCTATGGAGAGGAGGCGGTTGAAAAAATGGGGCAGGACCCTCAGCGGGTCTTTAAAACCCTGATGGTGAAACTGGACGGTAAGCAACTGGCCGTCGCGGTGGTACCGGTAGCCGCTAAACTGGACTTAAAAGCCATGGCCGGTGCCTGTGGCGCAAAAAAGGCGGCAATGGCGGAGCAACAGGAAGCCGAGCGGAGCACTGGTTACATTCTTGGCGGCATCAGTCCACTGGGCCAGAAAAAGCGTTTACCTACGGTGGTAAACAGCAGTGCAGAGTTCTTTGATACGATGTTCGTCAGTGCGGGGCGTCGAGGTCTTGAAATTGAACTGGCCCCTGCTGATCTGGTCAGGCTGACTTCAGGTTGCTTAGCTGATATTGCCAGGTAATGAGCAACAATAATAAATATCGAAATTACAGCAAGAACCGTTGCTATTGTTAGCAGCCGTCAGAGTAAACTTTCGACCGCGTGTGGGCTTTTTTAGATCAGGTTTTCACTGCTTTCCCCTTTGAATACCTGAAACGGTATTCCAGGCAGAGCTATCCACCCATTCCAACTTCACAGGTATTTGAGGAGCTAATGCTTGTTGCTATTCAAGGGCTCGCTTTGACTTTTTTCTTGGTAAGGTAGCTGGCCCGGAGGATTCTAACATGGCAGTTCTTTTAACCTTAGAGCGTCCTGATCGTCTACCTAGCAAGTTTTCTTCAACATAGCTTTGCCAGGTGCCGTGGGTTTCACTCAGGTGCCAGTATAGCTGGATTGAGAAATCAACCTTGTTGGCAATCTCTTCTGGCAATTGTCCAATGCTTATGTATAAGGCCAATAAAGTATTTTCACACTCATCTGTTAGTGCCGGGCGGAAGGTTCCTAAACCTGACCATATTACTAAGCAGCTGTTCCATAAGTCTTTATCATCGGTCTCAAATTCCTCGATGCTCATGGCTAACATTGACTTTAATGGAACACCCTTTTCTACGGCTTTATGTAAGATTTTGCAAAAACCTTTATTGGCTTTATTGACGTTATAAAGCATTTTGCTTTCGTCAGAGAGTTTCTTAAATTGCTGGTTAAATGATTTCTCAACATCAGGCTGAGTCATTTTGCTCTTCTTTGATTCTGATGGGTATCTGGATTTTTTGAGTGCCGATCGTGCTTCTAAAATTTGTTCGGTGGTTGGTTTTCCAACAAGATTGATATCAAAGTTAATTGGTTGTTTTTTACTTTCAGCACGGTAGTCAAAAAATAATTCCTGTCCAGCGCTTATATCAGTGATGGCTTGAACGTCTATTCTCAGCTGATCTAGCTTCTCCCAGGGAATTTCAGGGCTTTCCTTATCCTTATACTTTCCATCTATTAGCACCCATAATGCGCAATTTGGCTTGGGCGAGTGGTTAAGTTTATTTAGCCGCGTCGTTCCAGATATGCCGATTTCATAATGTGTGCCTTCCAGAAATACATTTGTCCAGGCAACATACTTATCTTCTTCGAGAAATATAACTTCCTCTGTTTCTTTTTCCATTTTGAAAGCAATAAACTCTTCACCCGATGTAGGCTTTCGGAATACTATATCTCCCTGGTATTCGCCGATTTTCTCATCAGTTTTAATATCTTTATCTGCAAAGCAACCTTCTTCTTCTTCATCAAAAGAAGATCTTTTGACAGAAACTTTTGATGCAATGGTCAGGTGATTTTTTTCGAGTGATGTTTCGGTTGGGTGTTCACTGTCGATTGCTGACTGAAGCCGATTGAGGTACCCGTATAACTGAGTCATCATATCAAGTGTTTTGGTACGTTGTTCTTTTTTCTCTTGGGCTGTTGCATCAGGTATTTTCTGTAGTCCCAACTGGCAAAAATGTTCAATCTGCGAACATGGATCGTAAGCGCCTTTTTCAAAACTGCTGTTAATCTCAGTTTGAGTGGCAGTCGTATCTTGATGCTGTATTACAGGACTTAGCCGGGTAATAGTATCTATTTTAACAAATCGGGTTCTATCAGCGATTGTCGCTTGTTTGGGCTGACCCTTGGGGCAGAGTAAGGCATGGCAATTTTTTTTTATGGGTGAATCCAGATCCATATGAATAGTTGCTGGCCAGAAAAGACTAACAGGCCGGCCATCCCATTCAAGATCTTTGTCCAGTTTTATAAATACGTCTTCTACTCCGCTGGGGCTGTTATTAGTACTCAATATTCCTTTTGTCCCCATCATTTTTTCTCACTCCAGTCAGGCTGTAAACTTCAGGAAATGCGGTGTTCGAGAAGTATGCGAAAAGTTTTCGGACGTCCACAAAATAAATACTTGTTAGTTCTTTCAGAAATAAAAAAGTTCCTTTATCTTCATCTGTTTTTTCAGGAGAAGCTAGAGGGCGTTACCAACTGGTTGTATGGCAAGTTGGTAACGCCCTCTGGGGTTCAGGCTGCAACTTTCTATTAATTGCTTTTGATTGAATTATCTGGTTAGAGAGGCAATTAGCACAGTTGCGCCACAACATGTTGTTCGACGCAATGTATTCAAACGATAATACCAGGATTACTTTGTATAGGCTGGGCATGTGACGAGGTGATCATTCACCAGCCCCATGGCCTGCATGTAGGCATAACAGATGGTACTGCCCACAAAGCTGAAACCGCGTTTTTTCAGGTCTTTGCTCATCCGGTCTGAAATCTCGGTGGTGGCCGGCACTTCACTCATTGACTGTCGATGGTTGATGATGGGCTGGTGGTTTACAAAGGACCACAGATACTGGTTGAAGCTGCCAAATTCCTCTTGGACCTTGATAAACGCCCTGGCATTTTTAATGGCGCTCTGGATCTTCAGTCGGTTGCGGACAATGCCTTCATTCTGCATCAGCGTTTCAACATCCTGTTCTGTCATTCTGGCGACTTGTTGAACATCAAATTGATGAAACGCTTTCTGGTAGCCTTCCCTGCGCTTCAGAATGGTGATCCAGCTCAGGCCCGCCTGGGCCCCTTCCAGAATCAGGAACTCAAAGAGTTTTTGGTCGTCATGACAGGGAACGCCCCACTCATCATCATGGTATCGGGTGTAGAGTTCATCGCCATGACACCAGCTGCATCGAGAATCGCTCAAGAGAAAAAACTCCGTTTGTTAGGCGCTTTCAAATAGGGTTTGCCTGCCAATTACACCAGAAACCGCATTTATTTGCAGTTTTCTGGCTCCTGATAGCATTGGCAGTTAAGATAGTTGTTTACTTTGTTAAAGGCGTAAACAGATGAAGATAGCCAAAGAGAAAGTGGCTCTGTTCCATTACACTCTGAAAAATGACGCGGGAGAGGTTCTCGACAGTTCTGAAGGCGAGTCCCCCATGGCTTATCTTCACGGGGAGCACAATATTGTAGAAGGTCTTGAAAATGCCCTCGAAGGCAAGCAGGCCGGAGACAAGTTTGAAGTGGTTGTTGAGCCAGCTGAAGGCTATGGCGAGTACGACGAAAGCCTGGTTCAGCCAGTACCAAAAGAACAGTTTGGTGACCATCCGGTAGAGGTGGGTAACCAGTTCCATGCAGATACTGCTATTGGCCCACGTATTGTGACGGTCGTCGCTATTGATGACGAAGGCGACCAGGTTGTGATTGATGCTAATCACTCGCTGGCGGGTGAGAATCTGCACTTCAGCATTGAAGTGGTTGAGGTTCGTGAAGCTACCAAGGAAGAGCTGGACCACGGTCATGTGCATGGACCTGGTGGACATGTTCACTGATGATTAAAAAAACCGGCATTTGCCGGTTTTTTTATGTCGATATGATCTTCTGGCATTGATTAGATGGTTATGTACACGGCATGCCGGGTTTTGTGATGAGTGAGCAACTGAATATTGGTTAGAACACCACTCTCAACCATGGACCGGAAACTGGCGGCTATTCTCATTTTCTGCAGGTCATCCTGATGTTCCCAAAGGCCCAGCTCCTCCATCAGCACCCGGATCTTAAAGGTTTCACCTTTTTGCATGGCGTCTATTACGTGCTGTAACGGTGCTAACAGAAGGTTCAGGCGCATACATCTCTCCTTACCAATTCGTTTTTCCCAAGCCGCTCAGGGCACTGCTTTAAAAAAATCTGGTTGTTATAAGTGATCTGCTTATATCCGCAGAATCTATAACTATGGCTCTGGAAATGATTTTTGACCGTTAGACCTTCGTTTGAGTCACTTGATCACGATTTGAACCTGCGGCCTCGTCAATATGGGTTATATACAGGCATTCATGTATGTATGTAAAATTATAAATAGATACTAATATGCAAAAAAATAAGCAGAAGCCCATGAAATTCAGCAAAGTTGTTGTTATCAGTCTGGTGCTGGCGGCTCTGGCGCTGGCCGGTTATCGAATTCAAAGCAGTGGTGACTCTGCTGCCGTGGTTTATGAGACGCCACCGGTTCGGGTTGATGTGATGCAGGTCGCTCCAGGAGAGCTGTCGGCCTGGGCTTTTGCAGAAGGCACCGTGGAGGCCTTGCAAAAGGCATTTCTCAATTTTGAACAGCCTGGCAAGGTGGTACACATTGGCACTCTGGCTGATGGCTCTTCATCGGCTGAAGGCTCCCCACTGCGTGAAGGCGTTCGTGTTTTTGGTCCCAATGATGATGTCCGCTTAGGGCAGTTCCTGGCCAGAATTGATAACCGGGAAAATACGGCTGAAGTGGTTGCTTTGGAGGCCCGGCTACAGTCTGCCAGAGAGCGGCGGAAAGAAGCCGAGGCCGGTGTTCATATGGCCCAGAATGATAAACAGCAGGCTGAAAAAGATTTTGCCCGGATTGAAGCGATCTACAAAAAAGGCGTGGTATCCAGAGATGAATACGATCGCTATCGAACTGGAATGCTCAATGCCCAGGTGGGCGTTGAAGCAGCAGAAAGCAGCCTGCAGGCCGCACGCTCTGAGGAGAAAGGGGTGGCAGCAGACCTGAACCGGGCTACGGTCAACCTTGAAAAAACCAGCCTGTTTGCTCCGTTTGATGGCGTGATCACGGCAATGAATGTACTGCAGGATAATTACTATTACCCTCCGGCAGGCATCAGTACCAACAGGGAGCGGGAAGCGACCAGTGCCATCGTGGTAGTAGACGACAGTCGTTATGAAATCAGTCTTGAAGTTGCTGAAGCTGAAGCACGTTCCATTCAGGAAGGACAGCCTGTCTATCTGGCTCAGGATGACCGAATACTTTATGACTCTGTTGATGCAGGGTTTGATCAGCGAGGAGTGGTAAAAGGGAGCGTCTGGTCCGTAAGCCCTGCCCTCAGCCTTCAGAATCGCTCACGACAGGTGAAGGTCAGGACCGAGGGGGATGCCCAGGCAATACAGGATGGCATGTTTGTCAGGGCCTGGATTGCCACCGAACAGAAAACCGATGTCTTGACGCTGCCCTGGCAGGCAATCTCATTCCGAGATGGCAAGCCCTATGTATTCGTGGTTAAGCCGGATAACCGGGTTGAGCTACGCTGGTTGTCTATTGGTATTCAGGGTTTATTGAACCTGGAAGTGGTTGATGGTCTTCATAATGGCGACCGGGTTGTGGTCCGTGGTCAGCACCTTCTGGCTGATGACAGCTCTGTTAACGTTATCAATGAGCTGAAGGCAGGAGGCGCCGAATGAACTGGCTGTCTCGAAAGCTGTTTCTGCAAACGCTCTTTGCCCGCCTGTTACTCGGGTTATTTCTACTCTCTGGTGTGCTGTCCTATAACACCATGGTTCGTGAGAACTACCCGGATCTTGAAATTCCCAAAGCGTTGATCACCGTCTCCTGGCCCGGTGCTGCTCCGGAACAGGTTGAGAAAGAGGTGACCAAGCCTCTGGAAGATGAAATTCGCAGCGTTAAGGGGTTAAAGACATTTGCCAGTGGTTCCTACCATTCTTACTCAATGGTGGCTGTTGAGTTTGAGGCTGATATGCCGGTTGCCGAGGCACTCCAGCGGCTGCGAGCCAAGGTAGACAAAGCTGAAAGTCAGTTTCCATCAGAAGCGGATATTGATAAGCCGGAAATTGAGGAGATGTCCGTTGCGGATATGCCGGTGATCAGCCTGGTGCTTCACGGCAACGTTGATGATCTGATCCTGACGGATGTTGCGAAGCGTCTGGAGTCCCAGTTTGAAACCATTCCCACCGTTAAGAAGGTGACGCTTGGGGGAATGCGGGAGAAGAGTCTTCATATACGACTAAAGCCATATAAGTTGAGAGAGCTGGGGATTTCACCGCTGTTGGTCAGAGATCGACTTCAGGCTGCAAATCAGGACATGGCATGGGGTGAGTTTGAAGGCAGTGAAAGTACCTTTACACTCTATCTTGCCGGGCGTTTTGACAGCGTTGAAAAACTCAAAAAACTGCCCATCACACGGCTTGATGAAAACCGTCCGGTCAGGCTTGGTGAGATTGCTGATGTCAGTCTGAGGCTGGACCGGGAAAAAAGCCGCAACTATTTCAGCCTTGATCACGGTGAGTTTACCCGTGGTATTACTCTGGATATCACCAAACGTCCCGGTGAAGATACTTTTGCGGTTATTGGGGCTGCAGAGCGGCTGGCTGATCAGGTCGTCAGAAGTGATACCTGGCCCCAGGGGCTTCAGCTGACGAAGGTCACTGACGATGGTGAACTGATTGAGCTGGCATTTGAAGATATCTCCGGCTCCATGTATCAGGCAGTCATTATTGTCTTTGTTGTTCTGATGTTTCTGTTGACCTGGCGAGAAGCGTTGATTGCCGGTATTGCGCTTCCGGTAACGCTATTGGCAACACTGGCCGGTATGGCTGTGCTCGGTTATACCCTGAGTTCGACAGTGCTGGTGGGAATGGTGCTGGCGCTCGGATTGCTGGTGGATGTGTACATTCTGGTGATGGAAGGCATGCACGATGGGCTCTATGTCCGTAAGCAGTCTTTTTCACAGGCAGCACTTTCAACGGTTAAAACGTTCCTGTTACCCGCCACTGCTGGACAGCTGACTACTATTCTGGCGATGGTTCCTCTGATGCTGGTCGGTGGGATTCCCGGTAAGTTCATCCGAATACTGCCCATGACCATTACCATCAGTCTGCTGGTCAGTTTGCTGGTTGCTTTTCTGGTCTGTATACCACTCTCCCGGTACTTGCTGGAAAAAGACTCCGGCCGTTCCAGAGAACTGCTTATTGACCGTTTGAGTATGAAGTACCGGGGACAACTGACTGACTGGTTGCTGGTTGCCGTGTTAAAAAACCGTATTACTGCCATTTCCTGGGTCGCTGGTGCGTTTGGGTTGTTTGTCCTGAGCCTGCTGGCGGCCGGCCAGCTGCCGGTGATGATGTTCTCGGAAAGTGATGACCGGAAAATTGGTGTTGCCATTCAGTTAGGGCCTGATGCAACGCTGGAGCAGGCTCAGCAGGTTGCCGACAAGGCGGGGGCTTATCTACGGAAGCAGCCCTGGATTGAGAAGAATATTGCTTATGTAGGGGAAAAAAGTCCGGTGACCAGCAGCTCGCTGAATGAAGCACTGCTGCCATCCAAGGCCTACAATCAGGTGGGGTTTACCGCCATCCTGGTACCCCGGAAAGACCGGGATCGTATATCGTTTGAATACCTTGATGACATCCGTGAGGGATTGAATGAGGCGCTCAGCGGCGAAGCCGGGCTGGAAATATTCCTGACCCATGTGGGGGGGGAATCCCTACAATGCGGCTCCGGTTCAGATTGAAATTCTGGGTGAGGACTATGGTCTGCTCCGTGATATTTCTGCGGAAGTTCGCAGCAGGCTTTCCCAGATCCCTGGAGCCCAGGGAGTGCGTGATAACCTGGGGGCTGCACACCGGGAAATTCGCTTTCGTCTAATCCCTGAACGCCTGAGTTTTCACGGGCTTTCTGAACACAGTGTTGCCCAGCAGATACGAATGGCAATGGAAGAAGACGACTTTGGTCGTTTCAAAGTGCCCGGTATACAGGATGATCCGGACATCCGGATCAGCATGGCCTGGGCCAGCCGTGGCGGTGAGCTTGGCAGTCCCCAGCATCTTGCCGAAATGCAGCTGATGAGGGTAATAACGGATGATGGGCGAAGTGTGCCTTTGCTGGATCTTGCTGAATATGAGTTGATGGCTGCACCACAGGTCTATGTTCATACTGATGGCCAGCGAGCGGTAACGGTGCAGGCAAGAGCAGAAGGGCAGACGGCAACCACCATTATGAAAGCGATGATTCCCCACCTGGAAGCGATGAAACGGGAATGGCCTGTGGGCTATGACTATCGACTGGCGGGTGAAATGGAGTCTACGGATGAAAGCTATGGCAGTATGGGAGGAGCCATGCTGCTGGCCATGGGTATGATTTTTGTTCTGCTGACCTTGATGTTCAACTCCATGCGCCAGCCATTGATTATTCTTCTGGTGGTTCCCCTGGCATTAACCGGAACCTTTATTGGCTACTTTCTTGCGGAAATACCAATGTCGTTTATTGGTTTGATGGGCGTCGTCTCCCTGGCTGGTATTGCGGTGAATAACGGTATTGTTCTGATTGAAACCATGAACAGTCACCGAAAGTCCGGTCTGTCGGTGGCTAACTCTGCGGCAAGAGGAGCCGCTGACCGCCTGCGTCCAGTAATCAGCACCAGTTTAACTACTGTGCTTGGCCTGATTCCCCTGGCCAGCAGTGATCCCCAGTGGTATCCACTGTGTATGGCAATTATTTTTGGTCTGGCTGCTTCAACAGTTTTTGCCATGGTGGTGGTTCCTGCGCTGTATATGTTATTAACCTCTGAGGTGGAAGCTACAGTTGCCAGCTCTGATAATAGCTCTGAAAAAGGTGCTGAATTACCTGGATTTCAGGCAGGTTAAACACTATGGCTCGTCGTACAAAGGAAGATGCTGAAAAAACACGGCTACAGCTGCTGGAAACTGCGTTGGCGCTGTTCAGTGAAAAAGGAATTGCCAATGTCACTCTGGCTCAGATCGCCAGTACTGCCGGTGTAACCCGGGGGGCTATTTACTGGCACTTTAAAGACAAGTCCCAGATGCTGGAAGCTCTCTGGGAAAGGGTCTTTGATCCACTGGATCAGCACTTTGCCGCTCAGCTGGAAGCCGATGATGAGGACCCACTGGATGTGCTGTGTAATCTTGGTAAGCGGGTCCTGCAGGAAGTTGCTACCAATCTGCAATTTCAGCAGGTGTGCCGGATCAGCCAGCAGGCAGCCTTTGATCTGCAGATGCTTGAGCGGTGGAATCAGTTCTGTTTGAGGAGCCAGACGGAGGTGACTCTGCTGATGGAAAGGGCTCAGGAACGAGGGTTGTTACGCGATAATATAACACCTGAGGCGGCGTCACTGGTTGCCAGCGGTTGTTTTCATGGCGTTATTGAGCGCTGGCTCTCTGTAGGTGGAACTGTGGACCTTGAGCTGGAGGGGGATGTTATTGCTGATACTGTTTTTGCCGGCCTGAGGCGATAAGCCAAGCACTCAATTCATTAAATGAGTTGAGTGCCAGGATCAGTTTCAGCCAATAAAAGGGTTGAGAAGAAGGTAAAGATAACGTGCAGCGACGCCGGCACAGATACCGCCAATTGTATGAGCCAGAATGGCTTTCGACGTCAGCTGGCGGAAGCCTAGAGAGTCCAGCATGGCTGTATGCGTGCTCAGGTAACCACTCCAGCACATGCCCATGGCGGTAAATACAGCGATATCACTGCCACCGATAATACCCTGGCTGATAAAGTTTGGTACCAGTGACATGGCTGCACCTACCGCACCAAGAGAGGTAATGGGGAAGGCAACCAGTTCAGCATGGTCAAAGCCGAAGAGCAGTTCAAACAGCCAGGTAACATGACTGGCCAGTTGAGGCAGCAAAGCAACGCCTTCAAATGCACCACCAGTGTAGCCTGTTGTTGGTGCGCCAAACGTCAGCACCATAACAAACGTACTGATGATTAATACACCGGGAATAATCGCCACCCCCATTTTGACGCCGCCTTTACCACCATCCAGCAGGGCATTGAGGAATCTCAACCAGACTGGGTCTGTAGAACTGTGATCATCCAGCAGTTCACTGTGAGTATCTTTAATGCTCAATTCATGCAGTCTTGGGTCATTACGGATAAAGCGCTGCATCAGGCGTGTAGATATGACTGCGCCAACAAGAGCACCGGCCAGACCGATCATTGCGGGTATAAAGTAGGTGGCACCGGTTTCACTGTTCTGCAGCGTAGCTATAAAGGTGATGACAATAAGGCCCATACCAAAAGAGGTGCCGAAGTTCGTCAGGGAAATGATCTCGTAAGCCTTGAATGAGTGGCTGAAACGGCGATCCTTGGCCAGTCCAATAATTGCAGGATTATCTGAGAAGAAGGTCATCATTGCCGCCATGGCAGCACGACCGGGAAGATTGAACACTGGCCTCATCAATGGCACCAGCATCCGTTCAATCAGAGAAATAACATGAAACTCCATCAGCAAACGGCCTGCTGCACCGGTCAGAACGGTGATTCCCATCAGGAACAATACGGTGTTTAACAGAAGCTGGTGTGCGGTGTTAAAGAGGGTGTTGAACATGTGGGTAACACCCATGGTCTGGCCAAGGTAGCCAAACAAAAACCCTGCGAGAAGGAGGAGGGCTAACGGCTCTACGATTTGACGTACACCCGTTGAGGTTTCTGATTTGGTCGAGACTGCATCACTCATAGAAATACCAGAAAGAATTAAGCATCTAGATTAGACAATATTTTAAGAACCTGCAGTATTGGTATTAGTCAGATATGGAATAAGTGCAGGAAGGATAACTGAATAACAAAACGATGGAACTAATAGAAGTTACAGGCGGTCAAACATAGATGTCTGTAACTTCTGATACCGCCCTAGGGCGGTCTATTCTCGAACAGCCTCCTGGGTTAATGCTCTCGGGTTGTGCGGAAAGTCACATCCGGGTAACGTTCTTCAGCCAGGGAAAGATTAACTCTGGTTGGAGCCAGGTAGGTCAGGTGGCCACCACCATCAATTGCGAGATTCTCTGCACATTTACGCTTGAACTCTTCCAGTTTTTTGTTGTCACTGCAATCAATCCAGCGAGCGGTATTCACATTCACAGGCTCATAGATCGCTTCAACTTTGTATTCGTCTTTGAGGCGACGCATAACTACGTCAAACTGAAGTACACCCACTGCCCCGAGGATCAGGTCGTTGTTGTTAACCGGCATGAATAGCTGGGTGGCACCTTCTTCTGAGAGTTGTTGAAGGCCTTTTTGCAGCTGTTTCAGTTTTAACGGATCTCGCAGACGAACCCGGCGAAACATCTCGGGAGCGAAGTGCGGGATGCCCATAAACTTCAGCATTTCACCCTGGGTAAAGGTGTCACCAATCTGGATTGTACCGTGGTTGTGCAGGCCGATAATATCACCGGAAATTGCCTCATCCACATGGGAGCGGTCGCCCGCCAGAAAGGTCACTGCATCAGCAATTTTTACATCCTTGCCAATACGAACATGTTTCATTTTCATGTTCCGGGTGTATTTGCCAGAACAGATTCTCAGAAAGGCAATGCGGTCACGGTGTTTGGGATCCATATTGGCCTGAATTTTAAAGACGAACCCGGAGAAATTCTCTTCATTGGCGGCAACGGTACGCTCATTGGTTTCGCGGGGCATGGGGGATGGGGCCCACTTCACAAAGTCATCCAGCATTTCCCGAACGCCGAAGTTGGCCAATGCGGTACCAAAGAATACCGGAGTCATTCGACCAGCAAGGTACTCTTCCAGGTCAAACTCATGACTGGCGCCTTTCACCAGCTCAATTTCCTCCATCAAGTCCTCATGCAGATCGCCCAGCAGGGTTCTGGCTTCTTCTGATTCCAGTCCTTTGATCTGGATATCTTCAGGAACCACACTGGCCTGACCGGGCTTGAACACATGAATGGTATCGGTATAGAGGTTATAAACACCTTTGAACTGTTTACCCATGCCAATAGGCCAGGTAATAGGTGCACACTGAATTTTCAGAATATCTTCAATTTCATCCAGTACTTCAATCTGATCACGGACTTCACGGTCCATTTTATTAACGAACGTGAATATTGGAGTATCCCGCAGGCGACAGACTTCCATCAGTTTTATGGTTCGATCTTCGACACCTTTGGCGCCATCGATAACCATAAGACAGCTGTCTACAGCGGTCAGTGTTCGGTAGGTATCCTCGGAGAAGTCTTCGTGCCCGGGGGTGTCCAGAAGGTTTACTGTACGACCGTGATAGGGGAATTGCATAACCGACGTGGTGATGGAGATACCACGCTCCTGTTCCATCTTCATCCAGTCAGAGGTGGCCATGCGCCCGCTCTTACGGCCTTTTACCGTACCGGCAAGCTGAATGGCGCCACCCAGCAGCAGGAGCTTTTCGGTAATGGTAGTTTTACCGGCATCTGGGTGGGAGATGATAGCAAAAGTGCGTCTGGCTTCGACTTCCCGGGGGAGTGATGACATGTTTTGTTTCCAAATTGTGTACGCATATCTGTACACAATGGGATGTGTACAACATGACAAATAATCAAAATCTGGGTGAATTATCCAAATCGGGGGGATGACTGCAAGTAGGCTAAGAGTTTTCCTGTAAATCCGGTGCTTCTGTTGTTTGAAGAAAAAACACCGGACTTATAATTTAAATACTCTGAACTGGAGAGCTTGTACCTGTTAGATAATTAATTATAAGGTGTATCCAGGCTTGAGGGCTTGAAATCAATCACAATTCGGGATGGCTGATGATACCAGTTATAAAAGTCATAATTAGGATAGCTTGTGCTGGAAACCAGTTTATAGCGACTGGTGTCATCTGGAATGTTCCTGGTTGAGATGATTTTTGCGCTAATTTTACCAGACCTGATTGTATTGGTAACTTCCCTTGTCACATTGACCGTAATTTCCTCCACAGTTTCAGTTAACTCATTGTGGCGACTGAAGGTGATATTTGCATCCAGAGGATAGTCAAATACTCCCCAGGCGTGCTCCTGATCAAGAAGCAGAAAATATCCAGTCCGGTTTTTATCGATATCAAACATGCCATGGTCTTCAAGACGAGCCATTAACTCATGATTGTTTGTGAAATCCTGAAAAGTCACTGGCGTTCCTTTACTGAACTTATAACCTGAAATCATCCATGTTGAGTCAGGGGAAAGTTCAACCGCTGTCAGGCTGCTTGCACTTGTTGCAGGTGCAAGAACAGAGAACGGGAATATCATGGTAAATAGAAATGGGTTATTTATTATTGCTACATTAGATGCAAATACATAATCCCGTGAAGAAAGCTGATGTATCAATGATGGATCCAAACGTATAAATGAAGCAGAAAGCGGAATATGTGGCAGGTGCCCATTTTCAAACCAGCGACGAACTTTCAGGGAGTAAAGGTCCATAGAAAGATAGTCAATAGGGGGAATGTCTTTCGCATTTACTGTGCTGGAAAAAGTACAGAAAAGTGAAAAATAGACAGAAAAAATAAATGTTCTGGTCAATAGATTGTTCAATACATTCATAGCAGATTGTTTCATAAGTTTTGATTGAAAATTAAAGTTCCTTTCACCATGAGGCAGTTCCATAGAATATCGAGAGCTATTTTTTTAATGCTAGGGGGTGTTACCAACTGGTTGAATGGCTAGTTGGTAACACCCCCTAGGAACCTTAACGGTATCCAGCACTTGTAAAGTCCACTATTAACCTGGATGGTTTATGGTACCAGCTTGAAAAATCGAACCATGCAGGGTAATCCATTCTGGTTTCCAGTTGATACTTCTGCTGGTTTTGAGTTGCGTGAATAACCCGAGGTAAGATGGTTCCGGCTTTCATGCCATTCGTGACTTCACGTTGAACATTCACCGTTGCCTGTTCAGTGGCTTCACCGGAGACTTCATCAAAGCGGGTGAATGTTACGTCTACATCAACAGGGTAATCGACGATGCCCCACCAGTTCTCCTGATCAATAAGAAGAAAGCGGCCTTGCTTCGTTTTCTGTCGATCGAACATTTCATATTCACTCGCGTTGATCATGGCTTCTTCGTTAAAAGCAAAATCTGAATATCGTATCGCTCCGCCATGTGCGGCTTTATAACCGGTGATTTTCCAGGGGGAGTTTTTCGGAAGCTCAATCGACGTCAGGCTGGCAGCACCAACATACGGCCAGATTGCATGCGCCACTGAGTAGATGGTTGCCGCTGTAACAGCAATTACCACCACCACAACAGCGACCCCGATCAGTCCGTCCGAAACCCTGTCACTGAAGGAAGAGTCACGGTCATTGGAATAGCTTCCCCAGAAAAACGGAACATCCCACCATCCCCAGTGCGTATGATGATGAGTGTGTTCAACATGAACATTGTTGGGGTTGCCTGAACCGGAAGGGTGGTAATAGCGATTGAGTTTAAGCTGGTACAAAGCCATATGCCGGTAGTCAACAGGCGGTGAGTAATTGCTATAGTTTTGTCCGGAATATCCTGTAAAGCCACTGGCATAAGTATTCAGTTGCGGGTAAGAGATAAAAATGGCCAGAGACAGCAGTAAGGCTATTTTTGGTAGCTTGTTGACAGTTTTTATGGGCATTCTTGCGTTCCGAGTGGAAATTTCTAAACCTGTTTGCTGGTGCTGTGATTAATTCCATTGGAACCAGGTTGTATAGAAAAGTTCCCTTAATTGCATTGCCCGCTTAGAACTGTTAGCAGATTGCGAGTTTGATTTGTTGTATTGTTCTGTGATTTCGAGTGTTTGGACCCAGTTAATAATTATGAATCGAAAAAATACTTTTTAAATTGTCTTAATTAATTAACCATTCTATCAGAAAAAAATTAGCGGTATGGGCTGACAGTATTTCGCTGGAAATAAAACCCAGGAAAAGAGCGCCGGAAATAATTAACATAGGCTCAAGCAGGGCCATAATTCCAATGTATATCTGGCTCATTCCCAGTGTCTGATAAAGCAGTATTTCCTGGCGTCGCTCCCGAAGATTACTGGTTAATGCATAAAAAAGGGTCAGCAGGCACAACCCGAGAGTTACAAAAGATATGAAAATCAGGCTGACAGTTGCCCTGTTAAGGTAACTATAAAGTAGCTCCAGCTCTTTGGCTGGCATCGCAGCGGTTATCTCCAGGCCTTGTTTAGTGGCTGATCTAACTAGGTTTTTCTCCAAAGCCAGAAGGGCCATGCGATCCCTCAGTTTTATATCTATAAAAGAAATATCATCAGGGCTTGACCAGCTTGGCGTATTACCTCCAGCGTATTTTTTTCTTGCTTTTATCAAGCCTTCAATAGGGATATAAATACTATCATCCTGGTGGGTATTCTGGCGTGGCAAAATACCAGCAATGGTAAATAAATCTTTGTACTCTTGTTCTGCTTTCGGTTCGTTACCATCGGCAATAGTAATTTGGTCGTTGACTTTGTAACCAAGGTTAATTGCTATGTTTACCCCAATATAAGCCGTCATTGAGGTATTAGTTGAAGGTAATGTTTCAGAGCTGATCTTCTGTTGGTGGTTTCTCTCCAGGTATTTAGAATTTCTGTCTGAAAGTCGTGTCAGTTGTTCTATCCCTTCGGTGCTGGTACCAATAACGGTGAGTCCTCGATGGGTTTCGCCATAAGCATAAGGGATGGCGTACTCAATCTCCGGGTGGCTTATCAGCTCATTCAGCAGGCTCAGACTCATTTCCGGTGGTGGTGAGCCCACATGGAATAGCGAGAACAGAACCAACGGCATCGGCGGTGTTTCTTTACTGATGATCAGGTCACTTTTCAGTGAATAGCGATCAATGTTTTCAATGAGTTGTTTCTTGATACCTTGAAACAGAAAAACAAGGTAAAAGCCAAAAGCCAGAATCAACAGCATGGTCAGCGTATTTTTTTTGCGATGGTTAATGCTCCTCATTGCATGCTGAAAGGTAAGTAATGTATTGCTGAGCCAGTTAATGTTTACCATAGTTTGGCCACCTGTTGTGAATGGTTGATTTCTGACATATCAAGACAGCGGTCAAACCCCGGGTATGGGGTATGGTCAATACAGATCAATGTTTGTTCATACTCTCTGGTCGTTTTCAGCAGCATGTCATACATGGTTTGTCGAGCTTGCAGATCAAGTGCTGATGCGGCTTCATCTGCCAGAATCAGGGGAGGGAAGCCTATCAGTGCGCGGGCAATAGCTACCCGCTGTTGCTGACCAATACTCAGCATACCGGTACTCTGGCGCAGTAGCTCAGGGTTCTCCATATTGAGTGCGGCCATCAGCTGGTATGCTTCATAATTTGCCGTGGTTTTCCGGTCTTCCAGTCGCTGCTGGCGCAATTTAGATAAACGACAGGGGAGTAAAATATTTTCCAGTGGATTCAGGTAAGGGATCAATGTTGGCTGCTGGAAAATGTAGCCCACCAGGCCAGCTCGAAATGTTTCCCGTTCGGATCTGGATAGTTTTTCAATTTGCTGACCAAGTATGTCAATTCTGCCTCTGTCGGGTATGAGTAACCCTGTCAGCAGTTGCAGCAGAGTGGTCTTGCCAGAGCCATTCAATCCAGTAATCTGAACGCGTTCCCCGTTCTCTACAGCAAACAGCGGTATAGACAGGCAGTTTTTCTTTCCTCTGCTCAATTCAAGATTTTCTACTGTCACTGCCTGACTCATATGAGCATCCCTTTTTAATCGTTAAAAAAGTCCAGAAGGAAATCAGTCATGTCTTGTTCTTTCTTCAGCTGAACTTCTCTTTGCTCCTGGCTCAGTTGTTGTTTACTTTGCCAGTTCTCACTGATCAGCCAGACGCTGGTGTGTTTTAAGTCAGGTATTGCCTCGAAACCAAGAAATTTGAAGTGAGACAGATTTTCCGGGTTTTGACATTCATACTCGAGATAGCCGCTGATTTCTTTGGGACTGGAGTTTGCAGAAAGCGATTCAGCCTTTAGGTAAGGCATGTTTACCGGCTCAACAAGAAACTGCTTTTGCGTTTGTCTGCATTCTGCTTCTTTTGGGAGCCTGACCAGCGGCGTGAATTCTTTCAGATACTGAGCCAGAGAATGAAGTGGCAGCTTTGTGATAGTGTTTGCCGCCTCTGGGGAAATGGATAGGAACAGGCTAAGGGTATCCTTTTGCAGGTTAATATCCAGCAGAATGGAAGCTGGCTCATAGGCTCGGTGGACATTCTGCCCGAAGGAGCGGCCTTTCGCATGGCTTGCTGCTATCGTGATAGCAATGCCCAGTATGATGTAGAAAGTAACTTCGGTAATGACTTTGTGGTAACTGTTCATGGGCAATTTTCCTGAAGATATCTCTTTCCTGAGTCAATCAGCCCGGTATCTTTGAGAAAATTGCGACCAATTAGTAACTGTTGAGGAAAATTGCTGCGACTGATTAAGGATGTCTCTATCGTGCGTGTAATCTGGCCGACTTTTATTGTGTTCCGGACAACCGCCCGCTCACTGGGTGCACCTTTATGCGTGATTATTCTGGCAACCCGGCTTACCGGTTGATGCATGGGCGTTTTCTGGCTGCTTTCCCTATGCACGAAATCATAGTAAACCCAGCGGCCTCCATTTCTCTTAATATGCATGCGGATGTTCCGGGCATCCAGAGCGGTGGTGGTAGCACCGCTATCAACCAGTGATTCAACCTTATGTTGGTTAATATTGACCAGTGTGGCGTTTTCCAGATAGCCAAACAGCGCTCGGCCTTCCACGGTGCAGGGTTGGCTGGCTTCTAAGGCAGGCAGCGGCAAACCTGAAACGAAAACTATCATAACCAACCGTAACAGCAGTCCTGATGGCTGAGTGGATAGGTGTTTGATTACCCTGTTCATATCTCTGGTGACAGCTTTACCCTGTTCAGCATTTATCTGAAAGCTATCGGCTATGTAGGGGATGGTTTGATAGGTGGCTGGCTCTAAAACAGCTTCGTTACTGAAGCACTGTGTTCCCATTTAACTCAAAAGAATTTTCTTTCCGACACGGTTTGTCTATTTGAGGGGATTCGTAGTTAAATACAGACTTTTAATTTCCGCTGCGACTGAGAAATGACCAAGCTCCCCTGCTTCAAGGCATACGATATCCGTGGCCGCCTGCCGGATGAACTCAATGAAGATATTGCTTACCGCATAGGCAGAGCCTATGGCGAGTACCTTAAGCCGAAGGATGTTGTGGTGGGTGGTGATATCCGCCTGACCAGTGAGGAACTCAAACACGCCTTGTCTGAGGGCCTGCGTGATGCTGGGGTCAATGTTCTGGATATTGGCCTGTCTGGCACGGAAGAGATCTACTTCGCCACATTCCATCTGGGGGTTGATGGTGGTGTTCAGGTGACGGCTAGTCACAACCCGATTGACTACAACGGTATGAAACTGGTGCAAGCCGGTGCGCAGCCCATCAGTGGTGATAATGGTTTGAGGGAAATTCAGCAGCTGGCAGAAGAGAACCGGTTTGCGGAACCTGTGGTAAAGCGAGGTGACTATCAGAAGGTCTCTGTTCTGAATGATTATGTCAGCCACGTTCTGGGCTATATCCAGACTGACAGCCTCAAGCCGCTGAAGCTGGTGGTCAATGCTGGTAATGGAGCCGCAGGGCATGTGGTGGATGCTATTGAGGAGCGATTCCAGACTGCTGGTGTGCCAGTGGAATTTGTTAAAGTCCTCCATGAGCCGGATGGTAATTTCCCCCATGGTATCCCTAATCCATTACTGCCAGAATGCCGTCAGACTACTGCAGATGCTGTTCTGGAGCATCAGGCAGATATGGGAATTGCCTGGGATGGTGACTTTGATCGCTGCTTCCTGTTTGATGAGCAGGGACAGTTTATTGAAGGGTATTACATTGTCGGGTTATTGGGGGAGGCATTCCTTGCTCACGATCCACAAAAGATGGCAGGGGCAAAAATCATCCATGACCCCAGGCTGACATGGAATACCATTGATCAGGTCAAAGCAGCGGGTGGTGAGCCTGTTCTGTGTAAAACCGGCCATGCCTTTATCAAGCAACGGATGCGTCAGGAAGATGCGGTTTATGGCGGTGAGATGAGTGCGCACCATTATTTCCGTGACTTTGCCTATTGTGACTCCGGCATGATTCCCTGGCTGTTGGTCGCTGAGTTGATGTCCAGAAAGGGGCAGCCCTTGTCAGCACTGGTCAGTGAGCGTATCGCCATGTTCCCATCTTCTGGTGAAATAAACAGCAAGTTGACCGATCCCCAGGCTGCTATCGATCGAGTGCTGGCACACTATCAGCAAGATGCGCTGGAAGTCGATAACACCGATGGCATCTCTCTGGATATGGGGCAGTGGCGCTTTAATCTGCGTCTTTCCAATACCGAGCCGGTGATTCGTCTGAATGTGGAAAGTCGTGGAGATGAGGCGTTGATGCAGGAAAAAACTGCAGAATTGCTGAAGATGATTCGCGACTGATATTTTTCAAGAGACTGTTGCTTGAAGGCAGTCTCTTACTTTGAGTTGGATAAATAAAGAGCCTTAAATGCTTAAAAAATGCCTTTTTCCAGCAGCAGGCTATGGAACCCGCTTCCTGCCAGCCACCAAGTCCATGCCCAAAGAGATGATGCCAATCGTCAGCAAACCACTGATTGAGTATGGCGTTGAAGAGGCGCTGCAGGCCGGTATGTCGGATATCTGCATTGTGACGGGTCGAGGCAAGCGCTCGCTGGAAGATCACTTTGATGTGAACTACGAGCTGGAGCATCAGATTTCCGGTACGGACAAGGAAAACCTGCTGTCCGATATTCGCAGTGTGATTGATCAGTGCACCTTTTCCTACACTCGTCAGCGTGAGATGAAGGGACTTGGCCATGCAGTGCTGACCGGACAGACTCTGATTGGTGATCAGCCGTTTGGTATGGTGCTGGCGGATGACCTTTGTATCAATCTGGGTGGTCCTGGTGTTCTGGCTCAGATGGCACAACTCTATAAGCAGTTCCGTTGCAGCATTGTTGCGGTTCAGGAAGTACCTGAAGATGAAGTGCATAAATACGGAGTTATCTCTGGCCAGTACATTTCAGAAGATCTGATCCGTGTTGAGAATATGGTTGAAAAACCCGCCAAAGAGGATGCGCCAAGCAATCTCGCGATCATTGGTCGTTATATTCTTACACCGGATATCTTTGACCTGATTCATGATACTCAGCCCGGAAAAGGGGGAGAGATTCAGATTACCGATGCCCTGATGGCACAGGCGCAGCGTGGCTGTGTGATGGCCTATAAGTTCAAAGGTGAGCGTTTTGATTGTGGCAGCATTGAGGGCTTTATCGAGGCTACTAATTACTGTTATGACAACCTTTATCGATAAATAACTGTTAGATATTGTCAATATCATGTGGGGCTGAATAAACTTGTCAACCCCATTTAAAACTCCTCTTATTTAACCTTTTGCACTATCAATTCCGAGCGATACATAGCGCTCTTATCTTATGTTGCTACTGGGTGGCATTGCGGAGGAGCTCCGTCTATACACTATAGCGGTCTTCACCTGACATTTTCCTAACATAGCCTGGTAAGGAGCTGTTTATGTACGCGAATTCTGCTCAAGTTCAAGCTGGAGGTGCATCGCCGCTAATGAGGTCAATGGCAAGCCATGCCGATCGTCCGGGAAGTCCGGATTCATCATCAGGATGTTTGAATGGACAAAATGTATGGCAGGTTGATGGCGCTGCTCTGGTTAATCCAAAATGCCCCAATACCAATGAGTCTCTCACTAGGCAGCTAGCTACCTTTGGTGTTAAAACAGTTGATTGCGGAAATTTCTATTCTATTCAGGTTCCGGGGAACGTTGAAGTTAAACAGTATGAGCCTGGTAGCGATGAGCACTGTAGGCGGGTGCGAAAGGTAAATGATGCGATTGATGCCTGTACAGGCCGTTTTTTTATCGGTCGACTAGGTCAGTCATCTTGTCAATTTACTTCCCCAATTTTAGAGGCTGAATGTGATAATGTGACATTTACTGCACTTGTTGGTAAGCCCCCCTTCGGTTCAGCACTTACATCGCGTTTGATTTCATCTTATTTTGGAGGTGGTCGAAATGGCGAGATGCAAGTGGATGGTGTTAGGCACTTTCTTCACTTTCATAAAATGCAGGGGAACTCAGATCCGGGCTGCCTGAATTTGACGAATAAAAACTCAATCGTTGCTGTGCTTGCAAATGGTACTGAGCAAGAAAATGTGCAGAGTCAGGAGGTCAAAAGCCTGTTAAATGGTGCAACGGTTAAAAATTACACAATGGCCGAATTGATGGATTATCCAAGAGTGCAGAGCCAAGGTAACACTTAAGGATTGTGATAAGAAAAGAAGCTACAGGTTAGTAGCTTCTGGCAACCGCAAAGTCTGCAAGATCCGCCATAGCACTGCGGTATTCACCTTCAGGAAGCAGGTTTAAACAGCGTTTGGCTTTGGCCGCGTATTCCTGTGCCTTGGCTGCAGTGTACTTCAGTGCGCCACAGCTGCGAACAGCTTCCACAACGGCTTCAATGTTTTCCCGTCCGCCCTGCTCAATGGCTTCCTTTACGAGGGCCTTCTGTTCACTGGTGCCATGTTTCAGGGTATAAATCAGTGGCAATGTCGGTTTGCCTTCGGCCAGGTCGTCCCCAAGGTTTTTACCCATGGTTTCGGCGTCGCCTTCATAGTCCAGCAGGTCATCGACCAGCTGGAAGGCAATGCCAAGATAGTTACCATAGTTGGCCATGTCACTTTCCAGTTCCGGGCTGGCTTTGCTCAGCACAGCAGCCGTCTGGCTCGATGCCTGGAACAGCATGGCAGTTTTGCAGCGAATGACTTCCATGTAGTCATCTTCAGTGACATCTGCATCATGGATGTTCATCAGCTGCATGACCTCGCCCTCGGCAATGACATTGGTGGCATCTGCCAGAATATGCAACAGCTTGAAGTTCTCCAGTCCTACCATCATCTGGAATGCGCGGGAATAAAGAAAATCGCCCACCAGAACGCTGGGGGCATTACCCCAGAGCGCATTGGCGGTGTCTTTACCCCTGCGTAAATCCGATTCATCCACGACATCGTCATGAAGCAGGCTTGCGGTATGCAGGAATTCAATAATGGCCGCCAGGGGCACATGGTTGTAGTCGTTATAACCACAGGCCCGGGCGGTCAGCAGTACCAGCAATGGACGCAGCCGTTTGCCACCGGACTTAATGATGTATTCACCGATTTTGCTGACCAGGGCAACGTCAGAGTGCAACTGCTCATGGATGCACTCGTTCACCCTGCGGAAATCGTCATGGACTGCGGTCTGAAAAGAGGCTTGTTGTTTGTCCGGCATCTGGCTTATTTGGTGGGGCGAAATGAGGCATCGTATTTAGTGCTACTGCAACTGTCAATAGCAGCCTGTGATGAAGGCACTAATACAGAGCCTTTGCGCGGTGCTTACTTATTTCTGAGAAGTAAGCTGCAGGCCTTTTGAGACCTCTTACCGGGCTGTGCAGGATAAAATGCCAACAGGTCTTGCCAGTGGGGCTGGACTCCCTTAAAATTTGCGCCCCTATCTGAGAATCCGGTGCGGTGTGCCGTTTTGTCATGGATGCTGGTAAATGGCTGATTTCAGCTGTATTTCAGCTCATGAGGTGCCGCCCATCCCTGATGGTGCCTGCAATGCCATAATGGCAGGTTCAGCCCGCAGGAGCCGTCAGCTTCAATAAGGAGCGTCAGCTTCATAAGGAGTGGTTTTTAGATAGCTAAAAAATTCTGCTATGCCTTTCCAGGGCAGGCGGATGCCTTTGACAAAGAGGCTCTTAAGGATTTTCGGAGATCAAATCATGTACGCAGTTATCAGAACTGGTGGTAAGCAGTACCGCGTTACCGAAGGAGAAATCCTGAAGGTAGAAAAACTGAGCAACGCCGCTGGCGAAAGCCTGGAAATCAACGACGTTCTGCTGATCGCCAATGGCGAAGAGCTGAAAGTTGGTGCTCCAGTGGTTGAAGGTGCCAAGGTTACTGCTGAAGTTGTCAGCCACGGCCGTGGTCCAAAAATCAAGATCATCAAGTTCAAGCGTCGTAAGCATCACCGCAAGCAGATGGGCCATCGTCAGTGGTTCACTGAGCTGAAGATCACCGGAATTGCCGGTTAATTATTGCTGATGGATCCGGTTTTCGGATCTGTTTAAGACTTCTAAGGACGGTCTCTGGTGTGGTAGCCGGCGACAGGTCCGGGATAAAAGGAGAGCAAGATGGCTCACAAAAAAGCTGGCGGTAGTACCCGCAACGGTCGCGATTCAGAAAGTAAACGCCTTGGTGTCAAGATCTTTGGTGGTCAGGCTATCCAGGCAGGTGCCATCATCGTTCGTCAGCGTGGTACCAAGTTCCACGCTGGTGCTAACGTAGGTATCGGTAAGGACCACACCCTGTTCGCCAAGACCGACGGTAAAGTCGTGTTTGAAGTGAAAGGTCCTAAAAAGCGCAAGTATGTCAGCGTAGCTGCTGCATAATGGCGTTTGGGTTGTCAGTGATTATCTGATGATTACTGACGACTCGCCCAGAAAGCCCCGCTGTCGCGGGGCTTTTGTGTATCTAAGAGCCTGTTTGTGCCTTAAAAGAGTATTGGCAGGCTCTGAAATTGTTATACCAGACAGTGCCTACAGGTAAGCTCTGAAACCGCTTATTGTTCAGGGTTTATCTGCAGGCATTGGCAGATGACTGGTTACGCTGCAATTATTGTTGCAGGAGAGTTGCGCAATGAAGTTTGTAGATGAAGCGACAATCACGGTTCAGGCGGGTAAAGGTGGTAATGGCTGCCTGAGCTTTCGCCGTGAAAAATTTATTGAAAAAGGCGGTCCGGACGGTGGCGATGGCGGTGATGGTGGCAGCATCTATGTGATTGCTGACAACGACCTGAACACCCTTGTGGATTACCGCTACCAGAAACACTACCAGGCGCAGAATGGTGAGCCGGGTCGTGGTCGTAACTGTACCGGTGCCAAAGGTGCGGATATCGAATTGAAAGTACCGGTGGGTACTACGGTTGTGGATAACGAGACCGAAGAAGTTATCTGTGACCTGACTCATGTGGGTGAACGGGTCAAGGTCGCTCAGGGTGGCTTTCATGGCCTGGGTAATACCCGCTACAAATCCAGTGTGAACCGTGCGCCGAGACAGACCAGTCCGGGGTCTGAAGGGGAACGTCGGGATCTTCGCCTTGAGCTTAAGGTGATTGCTGACGTCGGTCTTCTGGGTATGCCTAACGCGGGTAAATCAACATTTATTCGTGCCGTATCCCAGGCTCGCCCGAAGGTTGCTGATTATCCATTTACCACCCTCGTTCCAAATCTGGGTGTGGTGGCAGTGGATCGTCATCGTGGGTTTGTTATTGCCGACATTCCCGGTCTGATCGAGGGCGCTGCTGAAGGTGCTGGTCTCGGTATTCGCTTCCTCAAGCATCTGGCTCGCTGTCGCATCCTGCTGCATCTTGTTGATGTGGCACCTTATGATGATACCGATCCGGCTGAGTCGGCCAAGGCGATCATTCATGAGCTGGAACAGTTCAGTGAAACACTGGCTCACCGGGATCGCTGGCTGGTACTGAATAAAGTGGATTTGCTGCCGGATGATCAGCGTGAAGCCGTTTGCCAGCATATTATCAATGAGCTGAACTGGACTGGACCCGTTTACCAGACATCAGCAATTTCCGGTCTTGGTACCGAGATTCTTTGCCAGAACATCATGACCTTCATCGAAGAACGTGCTCTGGAACAAAGTGAAGATGAAGAACTGGCCAGACACGAAGAAGAGCAGCTGAGCAAGATGGAATCTGAGGCTCGTATGCGCATGCGGGAGCTGGCCGAAGAGCGCCGCGCTCGCCGTGCTGCGAAAAAAGCGGCTGATAACGATGACGACGATGATGACGACGATCATGATGTCGAGGTGTTCTACGTATGAGTGAGCGCAATCGGTTACGGACAGCCCGGCGCTGGGTAATCAAAATTGGCAGTGCGCTGTTAACCAATGAAGGTCAGGGGCTTGATCTTGATCGAATGGACGCCTGGGTGACCCAGATGTGTCAGCTGCGTGATCAGGGAGCGGAGGTTGTGCTGGTCTCTTCCGGTGCGGTTGCTGCAGGAATGGAGAAGCTGGGCTGGATGGAGCGGCCAACGGCGCTTCATCAGCTGCAGGCGGCAGCGGCGGTTGGTCAGGCTCGCCTGGTGCAAGCCTGGGAAGTTGGTTTTCAGAAATACGGTGTGCAACCTGCACAGGTGTTGTTGACCCACGATGACCACAGTAATCGCAGGCGTTATCTGAATGCTCGAAGCACCCTGAAAACCCTGCTGGAAATGGGTGTGGTGCCGGTCATCAATGAAAATGACACCGTTGTTACCGACGAACTCCGTTTTGGTGATAACGATACGCTGGCAGCATTGGTTGCTAACCAGGTTGAGGCAGACGTTCTTGTGATTCTGACGGATCAGGATGGCCTGTTTACCGCCGACCCAAGAACCAATCCTGATGCGAAGCTTATTCATGAAGTGCGTGCCCGGGATGAGTCACTGGACGCCATGGCGGGTGGTGGCAGCGGCCGCCTGGGGCGTGGGGGTATGCAAACCAAACTGCGCGCATCCCGGCAGGCGGCGGCGTCAGGTGCCGCTACGGTGATTGTGGGCGGTCGTGCGGACAATGTGATTACCCGGGTTTTTGAGGGTGAAGAGCTGGGTACTTTGTTACTTCCGGATCAGGAGCCGATGGCGGCACGCAAACAGTGGCTGCAGGGACATCTGAAAACCGCGGGTGAGCTGATATTGGATGCAGGCGCTGTTCGAGTACTGAAAGAGCAGGGCAAGAGCCTGTTGCCCGTGGGGGTAAAAGCGCTGAAAGGCAGCTTCCAGCGTGGTGAGATGGTTACCTGTCTGGATGAAAATGGTAATGAAGTCGCCCGTGGGCTGATCAATTACGGTGCCAGCGAAGCTGAGCGTATTATTGGCAAGCCCAGTCATCAGATCAAGGCACTGTTGGGTTATCAGCGTGAACCTGAGTTGCTGCACCGGGATAATATGGTTTTTGCTTCTTAAGCTGATAGGCATAAAAAAAAACCGGCAAAAGCCGGTTTTTTTTTATGTTTCCTGACAACACAGAGTGGTTGTCAGACTCAGGAAGACTTAGGCAGTAGCCAGAGCCTTGATCTGAGCGTTCAGGCGGCTCTTATGACGAGCAGCCTTGTTCTTGTGGATGATGCCCTTGTCGGCCATGCGGTCGATCACAGGTACAGCTGCAGTGAAGGCAGCTTTAGCAGCTTCAACGTCTTTAGTGTCGATAGCCTTGATTACCTTCTTGATAGAAGTACGAACCATGGAACGCAGGCTGGCGTTGTGCTGACGACGGTTTTCAGCTTGACGAGCGCGCTTGCGAGCAGAAGGAGAGTTAGCCATTTTGGTGCTCCTGGAAAATCAATTTCGTTCGGGTTGTCTCAGGGCGGCTTTGGGGCACCCTGCATGGAATAGGTTGTTTGCCGCAGTTACTGTCAATGCCCCGGGTAAGACATTGCCAGCCCATATCCCACTTTAATTTAGCTCAGAGCTGTATCCAGCTCAGGGCTATTTAGCCGCCGAACTATGCCGACTTAGGCCGGTCTTGTCAATACGGCATACTGCCTGCAGGGCTTTGAATCTGCCGGACTGTGGCGTTTTCCGGTAGCCTGGGAGGTGGTGCTTTTTATGGGTAAATACAACGACTTTCAGAATAAATGTGGCAATCGCTATTACCTTGGATATGATGGAGCGTTTATTCTTATGCTTTTTAATGCAATTGCAACATGAGTGATTCCGATAACAGTCCGCCATCCAATCAGCCCGAACCGAAAAAGTCTGGATTGCTGAAATCCAGCCTGGTGGTGGGGATAATGACCATGCTCTCTCGAGTACTCGGTCTGGCCAGGGATGTGGTGGTTGCTGGCTATTTTGGCTCTACAGCCTCCGCCGATGCTTTTTTTGTGGCCTTTAAAATCCCGAATTTTCTCCGCCGCCTGTTTGCCGAAGGGGCGTTTTCACAGGCCTTTGTGCCTGTACTGTCGGAATATCGTTCCCAGAGAAGCTTTGGCGATGTCCGTGAACTGGTCAGCCGCGTAAGTGGAACCCTGGCAGGGACGTTGTTCCTGGTAACGGTTGTGGGTGTTCTGGCAGCTCCTATACTGATCCGGCTATTTGCGCCGGGCTTTATCAATGAACCTGAAAAGCTGGCGCTTGCCGGTGACATGCTGCGGATTACTTTTCCCTACCTGTTGTTGATTTCCCTGACGGCACTGGCAGGCTCAATCCTGAATACCTATGGCCGGTTTGCGGTACCGGCATTCACTCCAGTACTGCTCAACCTGAGTTTGATTGGCTCAACGCTTCTGCTAACGCCTTATTTTGATGAGCCGGTCATGGCGCTGGCCTGGGGGGTGGCGATAGCGGGTATTTCGCAGCTGCTGTTGCAGATTCCATTCCTATTGCAGATTCGTCTTTTGCCCATGCCCAAATGGGGGCCTCAGCATGAGGGCAGTCGAAGAATCA
The DNA here is from genome assembly GCF_001647025.1 of Endozoicomonas atrinae. Classification (GTDB taxonomy): domain Bacteria; phylum Pseudomonadota; class Gammaproteobacteria; order Pseudomonadales; family Endozoicomonadaceae; genus Endozoicomonas; species Endozoicomonas atrinae. The sequence continues at coordinate 12,879 of NZ_LUKQ02000016.1, read as the reverse complement.
TGAAACTGATGGTGCCAGCGTTGTTTGGAGTTTCTGTCAGTCAGATCAACCTGCTACTGGATACCGTGCTGGCCTCTTTCCTGCAAACTGGCAGCGTTTCCTGGCTTTATTACTCTGATCGATTATCCGAGCTGCCTTTGGGAGTGTTTGGTATCGCTATTGCCACGGTGATTTTGCCCAGCCTCTCCACTCGACATGCTGAAGCGGATGGTACGCACTTCTCCAGAACGCTGGACTGGGCAATTCGGCTGGTATTGCTGATAGGCATACCGGCGGCTGTTGCGCTCTTTATACTGGCTGGGCCATTAATCGCGACCCTGTTTGATTATGGTGAGATGACCGACCGTGATGTGTTGATGTCAGCCATGAGTCTGAAAGCCTATTCCCTGGGTTTGATTGCTTTCATGCTGATCAAGGTGCTGGCACCTGGTTATTTTGCCCGGCAGGACACTAAAACACCTGTAAAAATTGCCATTAAGGCGATGGTGGCCAATATGGTGTTTAACCTGATTCTGGTATTCCCGCTTCAGCATGCGGGCCTGGCGCTGGCGACAACGATGTCTGCCTTCCTGAATGCCGGTTTGCTTTATCGTGGTTTGAAACAGTCTGAGGTTTATCAGCCTGCAAAAGGTTGGCTGCTTTATTTTGCACGGCTGTCAGCTGCGAACCTGGCCATGGCCGCAACACTGATCTGGCTATCGGCAGATATCGAGAAATGGCTGGCCTGGTCTCTATGGGAGCGGGCATCCCAGACCGGCCTGCTGGTTCTATCCGGGATAGTGGTTTACCTTATTGTGCTATTGAGCAGTGGTGTCAGGCCAAGGCACTTCAGGCATTAAATATTTTTTTGTGAATGTGCTCTAGCCGTATATAGCGACTAGAGTTTGCATTGATATTGCACTGATGATATGAATTTTGAATATCCATACTATGATGGAGTGATTTTAATAGACCTTTTCATTGTGGATGTCAGCCATTACCGTAGGTGGTGTGCTTAGTGGTTGTAGCTTCTGTCGCTCTTCCCGAGAAAGACTTCAGTCCCTTGTCTATTAGTATGAATCTGACCATTAATTCAGTCGTCTCCGTTGTTACTAAGCTACCAACGGATTGATTATACTTTTGATACTCTTCCTTATTATCTTCCATTCTTTTCAGAGCCGCCATCGCATCCTCATAGGATGGATCTTGTGGATGTGAATGTGCACCTCTTCTGAAACTGTTTGGCCCATAAAGCCGCAGCTCCTCGAAGAGTTTCCTTTTGAGGTCGGGCAGTTCATGGGTGATGATCGGGAGATTTAGCGGCTCTTTAAATTCATGTGTCAGCAACAGCATGGCATCTCTACACATTTCAAAGTGTGAAATTAGCTCTTCAAGGGCTAGTTCTCCCTGGAAGATAAAGCCAGGTTCTTCCATAGCCTGAAGAAGATCCAGTCCGGGTTTTACCGCCAGTTGAAAAAGTGATAGAGCGTTTTCAAGAGTTCTTCTGGCACTTTCCAGTTGCTCTACGGTTGTCTCCATTGATAGACGCAGGAACTTTTTAGGGGAGAGTTCACTGGGGGAAAAATAGTTGGCAAGCCATTCACTGGACTGTTTTCTATTTACGAACTCTTCTTTTGGCCTGGATAAGGCAGAAGTGAGTTTTTCATGGGTGTTTGTTGCAGCAGTCATGGCTGTACTGGTCATGGCTATTCTTTGACGGCTAGCATGAAAGCATTGAAAGGCCATTTCTGTATATAGAAATAGTCTGTCACTATCAAAACTGAGTTCTCCATCCATGTGTTTTGCAACTTCTGCCCGAAGCATTTCAAAGTCTTTTGAAAAATCCATTTCTCGACAGAAGTTTGCGACTTTGTCGACGAACAGGCAGGTAGATATTTCTGTTTTCTGTTCTTGTGGTATTTCACTATTTGGCTCCGGGGTTTCCTCCACGCTGGTGGCAGTTCTTGATGTTCTGGCTGGCTGCTCTTTGTGGGGTTTGGGTATTTGTTTAGATCTTTTTTTATTTAATTCATCTATTTTCTCAGCCCAGCGATCAGCATCTTTTTCAAATTGTCGAATTGATTCATCCTCATCAATTTTTTTCTTAAGCGTTTCTTTTTTCAGTCGAATAGAATCTTCGATCATAGGAAGTAGTTCAGGAGGAAGGGACTGTTCTTCTGCTTTATGTTTCTTCAACGCCATCGAAGGCCATTGGAGGTAAGTGGTTTTCTCGCCTTGGCCTGGCTGCCAACCGGCTATTGTTGCTAATAACCGGTTCAGTATTGGGTGCCATGCTTCTACGGATTCCATGACTTTTTTTGATGTGGTGACGTCTGTGTTCCAATGGCAACGCCTTTGTGTATTGTCTATCATGCAGCGGGTAAAACCCGATAGATGATTGATAAATTCTTGATGATTTCCCCTTTCAGCCATTGTATTTCTTGGGCTGAAAAGTGGTAATGCTGATATCGCATGTAATGTGGCAAGGTAATATGGGGTCAAATCAGTTCTTTTGCAGCAGTATTTCAATACTTCAACTACCTCTCTTTGTAGTTTTCTCGTTAAGAACTTTCCTGCTCTGATCAGCTTGTCTTCAGGGGTGAGTGGTTTCCCTTTTTTGGCTTGAAGCTTTTTTCTTAGTTTCTCTTTTTGCTGTTCCTGCCTTGAAGAGTCACTGGATTGGACTGATGCAGATAGCGCTTGCCCTTTTATCGTACCTAGCATGACTGATGATAATTGTTCTATGGCGGTTTCATGACTGAGCAGGGTTAATAAGCCCCTGACCAGCTCTAAGTATGAGGCATTTGTTTTATCAGAAAATCGTCTGCTTTCTGTAATATGCTCAAGAAGGTAACCAATAATCGATATAAATTGAGATATATTTTCCAATGATGGCTCATGTTGACAGTACAGTAAGGCTGTTAATGCCATGTGAGAAATGAACTTGCTATGAAGTAATACCTCGCTTTCTCTGTCAGAATCTGACTGCTTTCCAGCAGACTGGCTTATCAATGCTTTCGCCTTTACTTGGAATGTTTCTTCAAGAATAGAAAATATGCCCATAATGCAGGCTATCTGATTATTTGTAAGCTCCGTTAAAGCTTCTGCTCCAAATACATCTCTAACCTCTTTGTTTTTTCTGCCAGCGCTGACTAGTGACTGGGTGGAAGAGAAAGGAATGCAATAGCCCGGCAAAAACTGCGCTGAAAGTGGCATATTATGACTTGGCGTGTAGGGTAAAAATGGGGAGATACACAGTAAAATGAAATAATCAGGGCTTGAAGCTCCGCCATATACTGCCATCCGTTTACCCTGTGCAGGTTTCACCACTCCAGTGAACTCACTCTGGCTTGCTTTCAGCTCCTTATACTCTCTGCTCCGATCCATATATTTTGCGATACTGGCAAGAATTTGCTGTCGTTCAGCGTACTTGGGAATGCTGGAGTTGTAATGCAGATTATTATTATCTTGAACTTGTACCAGATAGTCATTTGAGCTTCTACCTCTGGGCAATTGGTGTGAATACAAATGCTGTAGATAGAGGATATTCATATCGGGATCCATATCCACTTTCTGCCTGTGCTTGCTTATAGCAGGTAGTGCTCCAAGGTCTATATCAGGCACCCATAGCATCATTTTTTCCATTCGTTCAAGACTGCCTGTCTCTGGTTGGGATTTACTGCTATGGCGTGAAACCGGGGGGCTTGGGGCAAGAGCACTTGTTGAACTTTCCTGGTGTTCTACCTGATGTTGAGGTGCTGAGGAGCGCATAGGGTCGGTTTCAGGTTCCGCTTTGGGGGAGGTTGTAGTGGGGAAAAGTTCTTCAGGTAGTGGTGCCAGTATTTCTGGTGTGCTTGGTGGCTCTGTCTCCGTTGAGTTCGCCTGATTCTCTGGTTGCTTCTCGTTCAGGCTTGTATGCTGATCGGTGACTTTTTCAGATTCTTCTTGATATTCTGGTTCCCCCTCTCCAATTGTGCAGCTCTGATTGTCAGGCTGCCTCAATAACGGGTGCTGCTTATCTTCCGGTGACTTTTCCTGCTTGGTTTCACTATGCTGGGATTCGCTTATGGTTAAACCCTCAATAATATTTTCTCTGCCTACAGGGTTTTCACTTTCTTCTTTACTTGTTCCTCCTTGGGATTGTGGCTCAACTGTTATTGCTGACATTTTTGATGAACTAAGACTCCTGGGCGTTTGGCTTGCCTCAGGTTTTGGCAACACTTCTGAAGGCTTGTGTGAGGACTTCCTGGCGGGTTGTTTACCGGTACTGCGGACTGTTTTCAGATGTTTGTAATACTCTTCTCTTTTTGGACGCAGGGCTGGTTCCAGTTGTGGGGGAATTAACGCCATGGGAGAGGTAAACGAGGACTGTTTAGTGTTACAGGCAGGAGGTTTCAGCTGATTTACAGACTGGTATGGAGGTACAACTGCCTGGGGTAAAACGTTCGGAGCCTGCGTGTTGCTGTACGCAGATATATGAACTGTTGTCGTATGTTTAATCGGGGCTGTGTTATTGCCTGTCGTTGAAAAGCTGAGAGGCGGTATTTCAGGGTTGTAGGCTGGGGGGGCGCACGAATGGTGTTGAGTAACAAGGGGTGTCTGATTACTCATGTTTACTATTTCTGGCTGTTGTTCTACTGCGTTTGGGGGAGAAAAGTATGTTTCTGATTGAGAGCCCTGAGGGGGAATATGAATTGGGTTTAGCTGCTGAATATAAACGGTGTTTCCGTAAAACTCTGGATTGTAAACTGTAGCCTGTGCCGTGAAGACTTGAGGCGGCATGGGTTGCATTTGCCCTGCAGGTGGTTGAAAGCTGTACACCATTTGAGATTGCTCTATTCCAGTTGTGCTTGTCGAACTCTGTATGGGGAGATACTCGACATAGTAGCCACAGCTTGTTTCCACCGTGACAGGAACAGCTTGAGGTTTCGGGGCGTTGCTAACAGGTTGTGGGATCTGTATCTGCTGATAGCAGTTTTCAGGGTTTTCATATTCAGGGGGGGGAATAATTACCGCAGGGTGAAGAGGTATGGGAACCGGGTATGACAGGCTATTTCCCTGGGCCAATGGCTGCTGGCATGAGTGGTTTGTTTCATGATGCTCTATCATTCTGCTTTGTAATGCATTGTTCATGGGCGGGCCTGCAACGTATTGTGGTATCGGAGCCCTGAACTGTTGGGAAGGTACTACTACTGTGGATTGCTGATGTGGGATGCTTTGTAGTTGCGTGAAAGGTTGTTGGGATCTCTGTGGGGGAGCAACGTTCTGCAACACTCGGTTGTCCATTATTTCAATCCTTTACCTTGTCTCGTTGTATAAGAGTTTTGGGAGAAGTGAGAGGTTAGATTGTAGATGGCGTATTGCTCTGGTCAGTGTTATTTTTTTTGGGATTTTTTACCCACTTTATGCTTTTTATACGGCAGTTGTTTTTATCTTCTGCCAGGGTTATCACTTTTTGCTGATATTCAGTTGCTGTAAGCTACTCTCTCATCCCAAAGCTGTAGGCATTAGTCAGTGCTTTTGTTGTCGTTAATATGATTACTTCATTTTAACCAGCCACACAATTTGAGGTGTAGGCTGGTAAAGCGTAAACAAAGGCAGGTATTTTAAATATTATCTCTTCCAGTTTGAGCTGCATGCTCGGCGTTTAGTCTCTCAAATAGGTGGGTAAAACCTCTCTCAAGTTGCTTGGGGTTTACCTTGGCTTGTCTGGTTTCTTCGGCCAGCTTTGTATTGGACGCGTCATAGTCTACTTTTTGCTGTTCGAACAGTTTAAGGGTTTCCAGGTGGGCATCTCTTTCGGGATTTTCTACTGGTGGGCGATGTGAGAAAAAGCTGCCAGACCCATAGAGTCGCAAACACTTGAAGAGTTCTTTTCTGAGCGAAGGTAATTCGCAGGATAGAATTGGCTGTTCAAGGGCTTTCTGAAACTGTTGCAAAGGGGCCATTGCATCCCGGCTCATTTCTGTGTGGGTGATAAGCTCTTCCAGTGTTAGTTCTCCAGTAATCTCTGCGCCCTGTTCCAGCGCTTCCAGCAAACGGTAAGCCGCTTGCATCCCTTCCTGAAAAAGTACAAGGGAGCAATTGATGTAGGCCCTGGCTTTTTCAACCTCAGAAAGTTTGGTTCGGCTGGAAAGCATTGCCAGGTTTTTCAAAGAGATTTCGTTATGTGGGAAATTCGTTCGTATAAAGCCGGTTGCTTGAGATTTGCTATCAATAGGTTCAGGAGGGTTTGTAATAACCGTTGAGAGATTCTCATGGAGCTTTTTAACTGCTTCCATAGCGGTGCTGGCTGTTGCTACAAAAGATGCTTGAGGGTGAAACCCTTGAAAAGCCAGATCAGTTAAAGCCCAAAAGTGATGAGCAGGGTGGGTAAGCTGCTCTCCTAATGTGCTCTGTACCTGCTGGATGATTACATGTGGCGGCTTTAAAAAGTCCAGTTGCTCATAAATGCCAGCGACCCCTTTAACCAGTAGTGACGGTGGTTGTGATATTGGCTCGTGGGGAGAGGCTGGGGTCTGATCTGATGCTTTCTGGTCCTTTGATTCTGGTTTTGATGGGCCTTTTGTTTTGCGAACCTGTTGCTGGGAAGCCTTAGGGCTTTTTTTCTTTTCTATTTCTTCAATACTCCTAACCAGTTTTGCTATTTCACAGTTTAGCGTTATTGATAAAACTTGATCCTGCTTTTTATACTCTTTTATTTCCTTTTCAATCTGACTGATCAGGTTGGATACTGTTTGCAAACTGGCAGCTGACTCATCACTTAACCCTTGCTGGGCGCTTTTTACTTCCAATGCTTTACCTGCTTGAGAGTCCTTTTCTTTTTTTACTTGGCCTGTGGTTGGTAATGATGACATTTGTAAACAGCGGACATTTTTTTTCAGGTGATGTAGCCAATCTTTTTCCAGAGAATCGATTAAGCCACGTCTGATATTATCAGCAGTACAGTCTTGTCTGTTTTCTTTTAAGCTGTCGATGAGCCATTGAGTAAATTGTGCTAAATGATGGAGGTATCTTTCTAAAAGAGCAGGCTCTTGAGGCTGTGATTGTGTAGAAAAGATACCTGCTTTAATGGTGGCTCTTAACGTTGCTAGATAATAAGTGCTGTTTTCGCTTTCATGGGTGAAGTCCAGTGCCAGGATCAGCTGTTTTTGTAGTCTGCTGATAGAGGGAGTTCTTTCCTCATCCGGTAATGTTGCAGTTGCCCCTCTTTTACTGGATACCCTGCTGGGGGGAACTGCCGCCTGTGGTTCATTGTCTATCAGAGGCATACCTTTCTGAACAAAAGTATTGTGACTGATCAAGGTATTCAGGCCTCTCAGTAGCTCTAAGTACTCATGACAGTTTGGATTGGTAGTCTCCATATGTGTTAGGAAATGAGAAACGACAGAAGTTAGCCTAACTTTACAATCGTTTGAAGGGTCATGCTGGAAATAAAGCAGGCTGGTTAGCCCCATATGCGTTAGAAATTTACAGTGCCATAATGCATGCTTGCGCTCAGAGTGTTGGTACGATGAGGTGTCTACCTTCTCAGGATATGTAGTTGCCATCATCTCTACCAGTGTATTGATTTTGCTTAGCTGCCCTTCGCTTGTGCAGCCTGCTGGTAATGCGCATCCTGCCAACTTCTCCAGCTGCGCTTTTAAAGTCTCTTCTTTTAAGGCTATATCCATTGTTGAGTCTTTTGTTGAAAATGGAATAAGGTATGGCTCCATAAGGTCTCCCTTAAGGGTTACATCAAATGTCTCGCAATGAGGCAAAAAAGGCATGATTCCAAAGTAAATGTGGTGTTTAGGGCTACTCATTACATCGTATAGCCGGATATGCTGCTGTCTAATTCCCTTAAGTAGAGTTGCTCCCTGATTAAAACCCCTGACAGCCTGCTGAAACGGTCGGGTGTTTTCAAAGCCACGGGACAGGCTTTTCAGCATAGTTTGTCGATCTTCATAACCGGGCACGGATCGGTTTTCAAATAAATCAATGTTATTTTTCAAGGTCTGTACGGCTATGTTCTGCTTACCAATCATTGATTGGTGGGTTTCTGCAGTATTTCTCAGTCTGAACTCTGCTTTTCTTTGCCTGACTCTTGTTGGTAGAAATCTCTCAGGAATATTTTTCATATAAATTATTGCCATGTCCTCATCCATTTTCCCTTGCGTTGGTGAGCAGTTTGATCTTGATAAAAGGTGGATTGAGGGAGGCCAGCCTCTTTCTTGTATGGTATCTGTAGAGCTGAACTCAGGATTTGTATGACTGGTCTCTTGAACTTTGATTCTAACGGCACCAGTGGAAGGGGCTGACGCTGGGGTTACCGTGACAGCCATGCTGCTGAGCTTGCAGCTATCATTTGATTTAAGAGCGCTACTATCTGTGCTGTCATCTGCTCCCTCTGGTTCGTATCTGTAAGAAATCTCTGCCTGCCTGGCTATTGTCTTTTGCTTTTCCTTTATGGAAAGAGGTGGTGCTTTTGAATGTTGATTCTCTCCCGCAGTTTGAACTATGGAGGCAACAGGTAGCTGTATGTCAGAACTCACCGAATGATGTGCACTCATGACAGGTTGTTGAGATGTTGTCTCTTTTAGAGGCTGGCTCTTGGATGGAGCAGGAGCTTTGCTGTGGGTTTGATGCTCCTGAGATATGCTTTTTTGTGCATTACCCGAGGCTTTGGGAAGAGGAGGCTCTTTACTGGTTTTTTGCGTGGGTGTAGGTACGCTGCTTTTATGAAGACAGGTTGCACTTTCACCTTTTTTAGTGCCCTCGGTAAGTGCTGAATTATCCAGTATTATCGGTTCCTCGAGTAAATTAAGCCGAGTGCCAGGTTGAACTGAATCAGATTTAGGACGGTGTTCAAAAGCCCTGGAAGGGGGGCGTGTTTGTTGTGTGCTGGTGTTATGAAGCTTCTTCCCGCTCTTGTGGAATGCATCTCGTTGTGGTCGCAGGATAGGCTCCAATTGAGGTGGGGTGAACAATGGGGGTTGTGAAACAGGAGCTTGATTCGTGGATGGGGCTGGAAGCTTTTGCTGATTTCCGGGCTTTGATGTGTGTGGCATTGTTTGAGGCAGTTGGACTGGAATTTTCGCGCTGCTGTATGAATAGGTATTCGTGGTTGTCGTCTGCGTAATGGTAACGGTACTGCTGCCTGATGGCGGCAAGTCTCGAGCGGGTGGAGGGTTGAAAGTACGGGCATTCTTAGGGGCGGCCAGAGCTTCCATTTGATTTACCGACTTTGATGGCGGCGGCAAGGTTTGAGGTAGCTGGGCCGGAATATTAGATGAACAGGTATTAGTTGTTGTCACATATGAGTGACTACCTGGCAATGAGAAGTTTTGTGGAGGGATGTGTGAGGTATAAGAGGGAACTTGAGCTGTGTTTGTTTGATGCCCCATGGAAGCCTGGTAGCTAACTCCTATTGTCTCAGGCGGTTGCTCTAAAACTTGCTGACCGGTAAAACACTGCACCATTTGAATAGCTTGAGGAGGGTTGGCAACGGCGTTGCTAATTGGCCGAAGACCGTCTTGAGAAGGTATGTAATAGGTATAAGTGGGAACTTGAGCTGTGCTGTTTTGATTGCCTGTGACAGTCTGATAGTTAATGTTTCGTGGCGCAGATGATTGCTCTGAAACTTGCTGTCCAGTATAGCACTGCATCATTGGAATAGACTGGGGTGGGCCCACAGTTAACGGCTGTATATAGCTGGCATTTGCGTGGAGCTCTGGAGTGTAAACATAGGTTTGTGCTCCTAAGAATGGCGGGTTTGAGAGTTGAGGCTGCTCGATAGGGGGGGGGCAGATTGTTCCATCAACCGGGCTGTACTCTTGATGAGAGGGGGGAACGCCAATTGGCTGGGGAGGGTTTTGCGCGGGACAATACTCAATATAGTAACTATCACCTGTATACCTTGTTACCGGTATAAATTCAGTTGCCGGGCGGTTGCTCTGGGGTTGTAAAGCTTGATGTGTCTCTCCGGGAAGACAGGGGGGCGGTTGTTGATAATGGTTATTAACAGGGCTGGGTTCGGGGACAGGGGGATGAACAACTCCCGGATTGAGTTGTGTGGGAGCAGGATATGATGGGATATAACCTTGCATACTTGTCTGATGATAGGGGGGCTCTGGCAGTGGAACAACCATCCTGCTCTGTACAAAACTGTTTGCTGGCTGGTTTTCAGGTTGCGGCTGGTATGCTACCAAATGTTGCTGTGGAGGGACTTGAACCACAATTGGAACTGGTGCAGACATATTTTGCGGTAGTACCGGTGGAATAAGGTTTGATTGTGCCCCCTGCGAGGGCACGCAGCTATTCACCGTTGGGTTATTCATTGTTTCAATCCTTTACCTGATATAGTTGTATAAGAGTTTTGGTGAGAAATGGAAGGTTAGATTGTAGATGCTGATTTAATTGGTAGTGGTATATCTGCAGCTTCTCCGTTTGTTAATGCACTCAGTTAGATTTTATTCTCATGGATAATCAGCAGATTTGATGTTTTTAGATTTAACTGCTTTTCCTGTTAATCTTTTTTAATCTTTTTTAATCTTGGCTCTGAGGAGGAAGTTGCTGTTTCACCAGTTTGTACTCACTGATTAAATGAGGCAGGTCAGTTGTGCAAAATGCCCCAGGCTCATCATTATGGTTGTTAAATTGATTTCTATGCTTCGAGAACTCATCTTTCAATTGGAGTATTAACGCTCTTTCACGGAAAGCCGGAGTTCCTCGCTTGGGGGCTGAGGTTTGCCTGTGCAGTTCAAGTGCAGCGAATATATCGCTTCTATTATTCAGAGCTTTATTGACGGGAATTGTTGTTGATAAATCCCGTTTCAGGCGATCTGCTATTTCCAGTGTGGTTATGCTGGTGTCCAATAAAAAAATGACATCCTCCCTGGATGGTATGGCGCTTACACTACCGGTTGAATCGTGTGTGTCACCCTGTGGGGGCTCCCATGTAGTGTCTGTATCTATGTAGGGTGATATAACCTCAAGAGCATGTTTAAGAATAGTGGCAACTGAATTAATAGACTCTTTAGCCTGAGTGAGCTTTCCCAGCTGGATGGCTTCCAGAGTTTTAACGATGTTTTTGCTTTCCAGCTCTCCTTTTGGAAAGTAATAAGCCAGCCATTGAAGAGCCGTTGATCTGTCAGGACGTAATTCGGGTAAGTCTTTAATAGCCAGTTCTGTCTGCTTATGCAGAACCTGAATGTCTTTAATAGCTTTCACCAGTCTTGCCATCGTTTTATCCTGAGAGCGCAATAGATGAAGAGCTACTTCTGCATGCAGGCAAAAGCTTTGCGATGGAAGAGCTTTTCCATCCTCAAGCTCGGAGTGAATTAAAGCTAATATACATTCAGCAGGCTTTTGTTGGGGGATAGTTTCAAGAAATTCTGGCAGGCTTTTGGCAGGAGGGGACTCTGAAGCTTCTTGATGAACAGGCGGTTGGGGTATTTGCTCAACAGATGATTCACTGAACCTTTCTGAGGCTTTAACAGAATGTAGCTGAGTCGGGGGAGGGGGCCGTTTTACGTTTTTCATTGCGCCCTTGAGTTGACGGGAGTGAGGTATTTCCCCTATCTCAGCAGCAAGCCGGTCAATTTCAGCGTCTTCTTCAGCCCTGAGTTGTTGGCAGAGCTCTTCGGTTTTTTCTCTCAGAAGGTGCAGGCTTTCAGCAAGTTCGTCGACGTTTTCTTTAATAAAATGCCCTCTATTTTCTCTTTCTTTAATAGCCTGATAGGCTGCTGCCAGTTTAGCCTGAGTCTTCTCAGAGCTTTTCATCGTGAAAGTGCCGCCAGGCAGCTTATCGATATTGCAGGTCAACAGTGGAATCCAGACTTCCTGAAAGCTATTAAGCAGCTGTTGGCGCTTTGCAGGCTCTTCAGGGAATGCGCTTCCTGCGAGTTCATCCATTTTTGCAATAAGCCCAGATAGGTGCCTTGAAAATCTGGTGGGTTGCCCTGTGATATCATTGATAAACCTCACCGCATTAAAGACCCAGTCCGATTGTAGCTCTCTTAAACATCGGGGGCTATTGGGCAAAACAGGTTTGAGTTTGAGATTACTCGAATAACTTCAAGATACAGTTGCTGATAGTCAGGATCGTTGAATGTGGTATCAAGAGCATTCAGTAAAAGAGACTGGACGTTTCTTATTGTAATCAGGTATCTCATTGAACGCTCATCTTGAATAAACCGGGTTTTTGGAGATACAGACTGACACCATCGAGAGATAAGTTGGGGTATTCTCATATTGTCATGGTTTAACAAAGCTATTTGTGCTCGAACCATGTCAAGGTAAAGCGTTTCTTGAAATTCCTGCCTGGTGCTTGATAAATGGGCATCATGCATATGCGAATGAAGTGCTTCAGTCATGGCAATGTGGCAATTAATTATTGTCATGAAGTGATGGTTTCTGTCTTCCTGATAGATGGTGGTACCGCTCAAGTAGGTTAGTAAGCAAATTTGCAGAAGGTGGTTGGCAACGTTGACGTTGAGATGTAAATCATCAGCAGTTACTGTGCCAGGTGGAGCGTCTTGAGTATCTGACAGGTAGGATAAGAGCTTCATTGTGAAGGTATCTTTAAGCATCTGGAAGAGAGGCAAGTAATAACTGTATAAATACCTGTCGCTGTCGAAAAAATCGGATACATTGCATCTTTCAAGTTCCTGATTACCACCTAACCTAAGCTATCTTCTCGTCTAAACTTACGACACTGGTTTTCCTTGAATTAGGAGACGTGTCATGGCCAAAAACAAAATCCAGTTTCAGAAAGGCATGAGCCTTGTGGAGTTCTTTCAGCAATACGGACAGGAAGAGCAATGCCGAGATCAGTTTTTCAAATGGCGCTGGGCGAATGGTTTTGAATGCCCTCTGTGTTGTTGCCGGGAGTATTGCATCCTGAAAACCCGAGAGCTT
>NZ_LUKQ02000159.1 GCF_001647025.1 Endozoicomonas atrinae | reverse complement strand
ACCATTCGCACCGGAGTTAAACAGCTCAGAAAGGCTATGGGAGTGGATGCGGGAGCATGACTTATCAAACAAAGCATTTTCAGGTTATGAAAATATTGTAGATTGTTGCTGTGAAGCTTGGAATAACCTTTGCAGCGAAGCTGGTCGACTGTTCAGTCTGTGCTCCCGTGATTGGGCAGTTATACAGTAGTTAGAAAATTCAATTGGTATGACTTCCTCACCAGACTTTTCACCACGCATAATAGCCTGCTTACCGTCAGTGTAAGTCACTTGCATTTCAACAGTATTCTCATCAACCTGCTTGAAAGAAGCAGACGTAATACTGTCCAGAGGCACTTCAGTCATGGACTTATCAAGCTTGTGGTTGACCTTGAAGATAGCATCTACAGGCATATCAACAACTGCTGGAGACTTGCCAGTAATCGGGTTGGTACCGGTCCAGAACTCAATGGTATTGAAGATGAAGAAGTCTGCAGTGGCTGCAATGCCGTAAACAGGGCTGAGCAGCATGAACAGTCCGGCACGACCGTAACGGTTGTCGACAACAGACAGATTAGCCTTGGTCACCATAGCAGAGGTGCCCATCTGCCCCATACAGCCAGTCAGTGATGCTGCAAAAACAGCAACAGCCAGAGCTTTAATCGCCACCTTTTTCATGAATCATTTACTCCAAAACAGTCCAAAGCTGAATGTGCCGCGTGCTTGGGAACAAATAAGTAAAGAGCCTGGAAAAGCGGCCTTTTCATAACCAAAAGCTCTTAAAAAAAGGACGGCGAATTATAGGACTTTTACTCGAGCTGACCAGCTATTTACTTTCGCTACTTATACTGATCGTGTAGGTACTATTAATAATCTCCCCAGAGGTATTGCATCAGGGTAATAGCCACTATGGGTGCAGTCTCCGTTCTCAGAACACGGGGGCCTAGCGCCAGTGGATTGAAACGATAGCCCTCAGCCAACTCAATTTCCTGAGCAGTTAAGCCACCCTCCGGGCCAATCAGCAGAGATACCGACCCTGGCTGTTCAAAACCACTTAATTTCTCTCTGGTTCGATGATGAAGCACAAAGTTCAACTCAGTAGCTCGAGTGATGAGCCAATCTTCCAGCTTAACGGGCATATGTATTGTCGGTACGATATTACGGCCACACTGCTCACAAGCACTGATAGCTACCTGTTGCCAGTGTTTGACCCGCTTGTCCAAGCGCTCTGCATTCAGCTTCACCTCACAACGTTCACTCCATAATGGGGTAATCGATGTTACGCCTGCTTCCGTTGCCTTCTGAATGGCATAATCCATACGCTCACCACGGCTGAGAGTCTGACCAAGCTCGATAGTCAAGGGAGACTGCGCATCACCCTCTAAAAAGGATTCGATATACACCGTAACCGACTTTTTGCTAACGCTCTCTACTGTTCCCTGCCAAGCCCCTCCTTGGCCATTAAACAGAACCAAGGGCTCTCTAGGTCTCATTCGCAAAACACGACCGACATGATTGGCTGCACTTTCTGAAAGTTCGATGGAGCTGTCAGCCTGAAGCGGCTGCTCTGAATAAATACGAGGGTTTCTCATGGGAGTAATGTAGAGGAAGAGATTGTAATTAAAGAGGAATTATAAGCGCTTAACTACAGAGACCACAAAGCGTGCAAAAAAAATTTCCGCTCACTTTGTGGTCTCTATGGATGCAAAAAAAGTCAGGAAGCAGAAATACCGAGGTTATCGCAGATACTCTGACAGGGTGCTGCCTGATTAAGCGTATAAAAGTGCAAACCCGGAGCACCACCTTCCAATAACTTCTCACAAAGCTGGGTCACCACCTCTTCACCAAACTTTTTAATACTGGTGATATCATCACCATAGGCTTCCAGTTGCTTACGAATCCATCTTGGGATCTCAGCACCACAGGCATCAGAAAAGCGAGCCAATCGGGTATAGTTGGTAATCGGCATGATTCCGGGAATCACAGGAACATCAATTCCCAGTGAGCGAGAACGCTCCAAAAAATAGAAATAGCTGTCAGCATTAAAGAAGTATTGGGTAATCGCCGAGTTCACACCTGCATCCACCTTACGCTTGAAGTTTGCAAGATCCTTTTCCATATTCGGTGCCTGCGGGTGAACTTCCGGATAAGCGGCAACCTCTATATGGAAGTGATCTCCAGTTTCAGTCCGAATAAACTCTACAAGCTCATTGGCATAACGCAGCTCGCCACTGTCACGCCCCATACCTGAAGGAAGATCGCCTCTCAGGGCAACAATACGCTCAACTCCCTGATTACGGTAAAAGTCCAGTAACTCTTTAATCTGCTCACGGGAGTCACCAACACAGGAAAGATGCGGAGCCGTCGCTATACGAGTTTGGTTCTGAGTAGAAAGCACGGTTTCAAGAGTTCTATCACGTGTTGAACCACCAGCCCCGTAAGTCACCGAGAAAAATTCCGGTTGGTATCGGGCCAGATTGAGAGCATTCTGCTCAAGCTTCTGGGCACCCTCTTCTGTTTTGGTAGGAAAGAACTCAAAGCTGATAGGAGTGTTATTGGTTATTGTATTTGCCATGGTATTCACCAGCAGAAGTAGCTGACTGATAAGGCACCAGCCAGCTAAAGAAACTTTTAGTATTTGTAATCGTTACTCTTGAATGGACCATCAACGGGCACGTTGATGTAGTCAGCCTGGTCTTGAGTCAGCCGTGTTATGACACCACCAAAACCTTCCACCATATAAGCAGCAACTTCTTCATCCAATTTCTTTGGCAGTACAGTTACCGCCAGTTTTTGTGACTTTTGATCTGCTGGCAGGTTTGCAAATCCAGCCTCGAAAAGATGAATCTGAGCCAGAACCTGGTTGGCAAAAGAACCGTCCATGATACGCGACGGATGTCCAGTAGCATTACCCAGATTAACCAGTCGCCCTTCGGAAAGCAGTATCAGATGATCATTGGAAGAACCATCCCGAATGATCTTGTGTACCTGAGGCTTGACCTCTTCCCAGTCCCAGTTATCCCGCATGAACTGAGTATCTATCTCGGTATCGAAATGTCCGATGTTACAAACTACACAGCTACTTTTCAGGGCCTTCAGCATATTGCGGTCACAGACATGAACGTTACCAGTGGTCGTCACCAGCAAATCAGTGGTGGCCAGTAGTGCCTTGTTGATGGAAGCTTCAGTACCGTCGTTAGCGCCATTGATATAGGGTGAAACGACCTCAAAGCCATCCATACAGGCCTGCATGGCACAGATCGGGTCAACTTCCGTCACCTTTACAATCATACCTTCCTGGCGAAGGGAGGCTGCAGAACCTTTACCTACATCACCGTAACCAACAACCAGAGCTTTCTTGCCCGCCAGCAGATGGTCGGTAGCCCGCTTGATGGCATCATTCAGAGAGTGGCGGCAACCATACTTATTGTCATTTTTACTTTTGGTAACCGCATCATTGACGTTGATCGCTGGTACTTTCAGAGTGCCTTTTTCCAGCATTTCCAGAAGCCGGTGAACTCCGGTTGTAGTCTCTTCAGAAATGCCATGAATGTTATCCAGAAGTTCAGGGTACTTGTCGTGTAATAGCAGTGTCAGGTCACCACCGTCATCCAATACCATATTGGCATGCCAGGGCTTGCCTGCACCATCGAGAATCGTCTGCTCGATACACCACCAGAACTCTTCCTCTGTCTCCCCCTTCCAGGCAAACACAGGTATGCCCGCAGCAGCAATAGCCGCAGCAGCATGATCCTGAGTCGAGAAAATGTTACAGGAAGACCAGCGTACTGCAGCCCCAAGCTCCACCAGGGTTTCAATAAGTACAGCAGTCTGGATGGTCATATGAATGCAACCCATGATCTTCGCGCCTTTCAGCGGCTGATGATCACGGTATTTGGCTCTAATCGCCATCAAAGCAGGCATTTCGCCTTCGGCAATCTGAATCTCACGCCTTCCCCAGTCCGCAAGGGAAATATCAGCTACTCGATAGTCCTGAGTCGTGGCGGAGCCTTGAAAATCAGCAGTCAAATCAGGGTTAGCACTCATAAACCGTATCCCACTCTGCGTATTATCCGAATTATCGTAAAGTCTAGCAGTGGCAACAATCTATATCAATAAATTTTGATATAGATAAATTGTATTAGATTTATTTACACGCAGGAAAATCCAGAAGAAAGGAATTAGCGGAGAGAGTGTTACCACTGACCTACTGGCAACAGCTCCTGCATCCATACAGTCGTGTGTAAAAGCCAGATTTAGCCATTTTTTATACTGCCTTCTAGTTAAATAGAACCACTATTCGCCTCAGATCAGCATAAATGCTGGCTCAAACCGGACTTCTTCTTGCTACAGTCGGCCAATTCCGACAGGCTCCCAGTACCCCGCCTGTCTGCCTTTGATACGTTCAGTGGCTTGTAAAGCAGTCATATACAAGGTGGTCTTGTGTAGGAATACCGGGGTCTTTCAAACAAGGCCAACGCAGGCAGACGGGGTACTAGTATCGAGAAAAACCTTATAGAAAAAAGGCAGCCAACTGGCTGCCTTAAGAAGGGAAATTAAAGGCCTGCAGCCTTGCGGATCTGTTCCGCCTTGTCGGTGCGCTCCCAGGTAAATTCAGCCTCTTCACGGCCAAAGTGGCCGTATGCAGCTGTGGCCTGATAGATTGGACGCTTGAGATCCAGCATTTTCACCAATCCACCTGCACGCAAATCAAAATACTCCCGAACCAGCTCAACGATACGATCATCTGATACCTTACCGGTTCCAAAAGTATTAATGGAAATAGAGGTAGGCTCAGAAACACCAATGGCGTAGGAAACCTGGATTTCACAACGATCAGCCAAACCTGCGGCAACAATGTTCTTGGCAACATAACGACCAGCGTAGGCTGCAGAGCGATCAACCTTAGACGGATCCTTACCGGAGAACGCACCACCACCATGACGAGCCATGCCGCCGTAAGTGTCCACAATAATTTTGCGCCCGGTCAGTCCGCAGTCACCAACTGGACCACCAATCACAAAAATACCAGTCGGGTTAATATGATATTTGGTCTCTTCATGGAGCCAACCTTCCGGAAATACAGGCTTGATAATCTGCTCCAGCACTTCCCGGCGAATTTCATCCAGAGAGACATCTGGAGAATGCTGGGTAGAAAGCACAACAGCATCAACACTCTGAACTTTACCATTCTGGTCGTAACGCATCGTTACCTGACTCTTTGCATCAGGACGCAACCAGGGTAAAACGCCATTTTTACGCAACTGAGCCTGGCGCTTAACCAGCTCATGCGCATAATAAATGGGGGCAGGCATCAGCACAGGCGTTTCATTGGTGGCATAACCAAACATCAGGCCCTGATCACCAGCGCCCTGTTCGTGCTCATCGGTTTCATCAACACCAACAGCAATGTCCGGGGACTGCTTACCAATCGCATTCAGAACCGCAACACATTCTCCATCAAAGCCCAGATCCCCATGGTTGTAACCAATACCTGTGACAACGTTGCGAACCAACTCTTCGATATCAACATAGGTCGAAGTTCGAACTTCACCGGCGACAACCACCATACCGGTTTTCACCATGGTTTCTACAGCAACGCGTGCTTCTGGGTCATCCTTGATGATAGCGTCCAGAATGGCATCAGAAATCTGGTCAGCAATTTTGTCTGGATGCCCTTCAGATACCGACTCCGATGTGAATAGCGAATACTCAGACATAGCCGTTTTACCCTCTTGAAAAAATTTAGTACGCCTCTTTAATTCTATGAAACTGTCTTTTCATAAAATAAGCTCTTGATGTGAGGCGTTGCCCAGATCATCGTTTACTCGGAAAGAAAGAAACGTCGGACCTGGATTTGAAAACCATTACGCAACCCCAGATACTGGGATTCACCGCTGATCAATCCCGCTTTATCCGCCCATTGAGCCAGCTCTTCTGCACTGAAACCAAGCCACAGGTCTCCACAGGAATCTCGAACCCAGTCCTGGTCATGATGACTGAGTTCACTGATAAAGAGACTCCCACCAGTCTTCAATAGTCGGGAAGACCAGTTAAAGATGTCAGCAGGGCTTGGAACATGATGCAGCACCATATTGATGACGATACAGTCAAATGCGCCAGTCATATTGCTCAGCGACTGGATTTCTCCATGAACAAAGTAGACATTGCCAATGCCTTGCTGCTTAGCCAGCTCCCGGGAGTAACTCAGCATTTTTTCCGAGTTATCCAGTGCGTAGACCAGCTTGAATACCGAAGCGAGCGTTGGTAGAAAGTTTCCCTCTCCAGGACCAAGCTCAAGGGCAAGGCTCTGCTCAGGAAAGTCCGTAGCCGCAATAAGGTCAGCTACAGTTTCAGCATAGAGCTGGTGCTCTGCAATCAGTTCCTGGTGCTGACGAAATTCTTCTGTATTTCGGGCAAAGAATGCCTGAGACAGTTCGGATCGCTGCTGGCGAATAGCCTGCAGCCGCTCGGCAAGATCATCTGGTAGCTGTATACCATCCACAGCCTGAAGCAAAGAGCGTACCACCCCTTCAAGATGCCCCGCAGATGGGGGCAGGGCCCGACGATAAAAAACCGTGTTCCCCTCTTTGCGGGTGGAGACTAGCCCTGCCTGAGACAATACCTTCAAATGATGACTCATGGCTGGCTGACGCATATCAAACACACCACTCAGCTCCAGCACACCGAGAGATTCTGTGCTCAAGACCCTCAGGATCTGTAATCTCAGAACATCGCCACTGGCTTTGCTCACCACAGCCAGCTGCTCAAAAGCATCCGTCAACACAAGTCATCCTTTCCAATCACCTAGGGGGCGCAGTAAATCATTGACTCATTTACTGGGATATTCCAACAGAGAAGTTTAGCAAGAGCCAAAATCTATATCAAAATATTTTTATATACAATCAATAGACACAAGAGATCTAATCTCTGCACTATATTTATGCAGCACTCTCTGCGCCCAAATCAAAGCAACCTGTTGAACATCAGGACTTGGAAGTAACAGCGGGAGGTAGGAAAGTACGCTGCATATGACTAAAACTTTATTCAGGGACGCTGCTGGCAATTCAAATTCAATGCTTTATCTGCAAATTGCCATGATGTCCTGCTGTATCTTCAATTTTGACATACTCTGGAATCTGAAAGAGTCTTTGTTAATCACCCGACTGGGAGCGGAAGTCATTCCCTTCATCAAGCTGGGCGTAGTCATGCCTGTCGCTTTCATTTTTTTAATAACCTACAGTTTTCTGGCTAACCGGCTCAGTAAACGTACTCTCTTTGCCGTTGCATTAACCCCTTTTCTGATCTGGATGCCGCTGTTTTCCATGGTTATTTATCCAAACCTGGAGTCTTTCGCCCCCACAGCAGCTCTTGACCTGCTCTCCCCGATCATCCCCGAACACCTTCAATTCATCGTAGGCATGGTGCATTACTGGCCCCTGACGCTGTTCTTTGCTCTGGCGGAACTCTGGGGGTCTGCAGTCATTTGCATCCTGTTCTGGACAGCCGTAAATGATTTCCACAATACAAAGAGTGCCACCCGGCAATATCCCCTGATCACGATGATCGGAAGCAGCGCATCCATTATTTCAGGCCCTCTGCTTTACTACTGTGTTTCCAGAGAAGTCCTGTCACCTGGTTCAGGCTGGCAGGAGAGTCTTAAGACCTTATCATTCCTGTTCGTGCTTTTTGGGCTGCTAATTCTGCTGCTTAATGAATACTGCTACCGATTAACTCCGAAAAAGCTTGCCGATCCTGCCAACCAGGCACACACAACAACCAACCTGCCTTTGATGGCCAGCGCACGATACCTGTTGCGCTGCCCATACCTGGCCAGCATTGCACTGGTTATGCTGGCTTATTGCGTCGCCATTAATATGGTGGAACTGGCATGGAAAAGCCAACTGGTTCAGCAGTACCCCAGTGAGGCTGACTATTCGATGTTTATGGGAAAGGTTGCCTTGATTAATGGCATAGGCAGTCTCATATGCGGCCTGTTAACACCAACCCTGTTAAACATCAGCTGGTGGGCTGCCGCTTTCGCTACGCCAATCATTCTAACAGCAACTGCTCTTCCTTTTTTTCTGCTGGCCATGTTCCAGAAGTCGCAGATCAGCTTTTTCGGCATATGTTGTGTTGACCTGCCCATGATCGGCTTACAGATAGGCATGTACTGTCATGCCCTTGGAAAGTCGGCAAAATATACTCTGTTTGATGCAACCAAGGAAATTACCTTTGTTCCTCTTGATGCTGAGCGAAAGTACAAAGGAAAAGCGGCAATTGAGTTAGTGGTTAGCCGTGTTGGCAAATCAGGCAGCTCTTTTTTTCAACAGATCTTAATCACACTTTTTGGTTCACTAAGCCTTGCCATGTCCTGGCTGGCCGGGGCTTTTATACTGGCCATCGCCCTGTGGCTGGTCGCTATCAAGCATCTTGGAAGACACTATCACGAACGAACGGATCTCTAGAGGGTTATCTCAATAACCATGTATACGAAGTCTATTTGTGCTGGAAACGGTTGTTTATCAGCCCCCATAAATCCGTTTATGACCATGCAAATACTGAAGAGCTTGTAACGTAACTGTGCATATTGTTTTAAGTTTGTGCGTGAAGGCTTTAAAATAGCGCACGAATTTAAACAGACTGGATTCCCAGGAGCAAAGATTCCCATGTCCTCACGTCGTGAGCTTGCCAATGCCATCCGCGCCCTCAGCATGGACGCCGTACAAAAAGCCAAATCCGGTCACCCCGGCGCCCCAATGGGTATGGCGGATATTGCTGAAGTACTTTGGCGCGACTACATGAACCATAACCCCACCAATCCTGAGTGGGTCGATCGTGACCGGTTTATTTTGTCGAATGGCCACGGCTCCATGCTGATCTACTCTCTGCTGCACCTGACCGGGTACGATTTAAGCATTGAGGATCTGAAAAACTTCCGCCAACTGCACTCAAAAACCGCAGGTCACCCCGAGTACGGCTATGCGCCAGGCATTGAAACCACGACAGGCCCTCTGGGTCAGGGTATCGCTAACGCAGTAGGCATGGCCGCTGCAGAGAAAGCGCTGGCCGCCCAGTTTAACAAACCTGGCCATGATATTGTTGACCACTACACCTATGCCTTCATGGGTGATGGCTGCATGATGGAAGGGATTTCCCACGAAGTATGCTCACTGGCAGGCACCCTCGGGCTGGGCAAACTGATCGCATTTTACGATGACAACGGCATCTCCATTGATGGTGAAGTGGAAGGCTGGTTCACCGACGATACGGTCAAGCGTTTTGAAGCTTATAACTGGCATGTCATTCCTGCTGTTGATGGTCACGATGCTGAAGCCATTAAAGCGGCTATTGAATCCGCCCGTGCAGAAAAAGATAAGCCAACGCTGATCTGCTGCAAGACCATCATTGGCTTTGGCTCACCGAATAAAGAAGGTAAGGAAGACTGTCACGGCGCGCCACTGGGCGATGAAGAAATCAAGCTGACCCGTGAGCGTCTCGGCTGGAACTACGACTCTTTTGAAGTACCTTCAGATATCTACAGTCAGTGGAATGCCAAAGAGGCCGGAGCAGCAAAAGAAACTTCCTGGAACGAGAAATTTTCTGCCTACCAGGCTGAATACCCTGAACTCGCCGCTGAATTTACTCGTCGCCAGAAAGGTGAACTGCCTTCTGACTTTGCGGAAAAATCCTCTGCTTACATCAAGTCCTGCCAGCAGGAAGGTGAAAAAGTCGCCAGCCGCAAAGCATCCCAGAATACCCTGAACGCTTACGGCCCAATGCTTCCTGAACTGCTGGGTGGTTCTGCAGATCTGGCCGGTTCCAACCTGACTCTCTGGAGTGGCTCCAAAGGCATTAAGCGTGAAGACGCTGATGGCAACTACCTGTTCTACGGTGTTCGTGAGTTCGGCATGACCGCCATGATGAATGGTATTGCCCTGCACGGTGGCTTTATTCCTTACGGAGCAACCTTCCTGGTCTTCATGGAATACGCCTGTAACGCCGTTCGCATGGCCGCTCTGATGAAGCAGCGCTCTATTCTGGTTTACACCCATGACTCCATCGGCCTGGGTGAAGATGGTCCAACCCACCAGCCTATTGAGCAAATTGCCAGCCTGCGCATGACACCAAACATGAACGCCTGGCGCCCATGCGATACGGTTGAATCAGCCGTGGCCTGGAAGCACGCCATTGAACGTATTGATGGCCCAAGTGCACTTATCTTCTCCCGTCAGGGCCTGCCATGCATGGCAAGAACCAATGAGCAGCTAGCCCAGGTAGAGCGTGGTGGATACATTCTGAAAGATTGCGAAGGCACTCCAGAGCTGATTCTGATTGCCACCGGTTCAGAAGTTGAACTGGCCATGAACGCCGAAGCAGCACTCTCTGAACAGGGGCGTAAAGTACGTGTTGTATCCATGCCATCTACGGATGTATTTGATGCCCAGGACGCCGAGTACAAGCAGTCTGTTCTTCCTCTGGAAGTACCTTCACGCATTGCCATTGAAGCAGCGGCTGCAGACTTCTGGTACAAGTACGTTGGACTGGATGGTCGTATTATTGGCATGACCACCTACGGTGAGTCCGCCCCGGCTGAAGACCTGTTCCCATACTTTGGCTTTACCGTTGAGAACATTGTCGCTGCAGCAGAAGAACTGCTCGACTAATCAATCAACAAAGCCCACCTCATCAAAAACGGCGATAGACGTAAGTCTATTGCCGTTTTCTTTAGCGAATACCGATCTAGGCATTACTAAGGTGTAAATTCTTGGTAAGTACTATTTGTACCAGTGTACTCATCTATTTATCACTTATGGCTTTTATGAAAGAATTGTTAATAGCCGTATAAACTATAAATCGATGTAGCCACCTTCTTCGCTATTAACTCCTGGATTTAGCGGACAAGACTCTCCCTCACAAATGACACACCAGTGTCGTACATATCAAAAGGCACTACAGCGGTTCGGCTCTTAAGTCAGAAGTACTGGCTATCACACAATTTTTATGTAAATGCAGCCACCGCCATTTCGGGACGAAAAATCTTCTTGAAGCCTATAGGAAGGCTCTTGGCTGCCCGAAAATATGAGCCTGAAAAATGACAACTTCAACCATGGACAGGAGTGAACGCTTATTCCTGATTCTTACCCTTGGGGCCCTGACAGCCCTTGGGCCTTTAGCCATTGACCTTTATTTACCAGCCATGCCAGCCATCGCTAAAAGCATGGGTGAGCCTCTTAGCCGGATACAGTACACACTGAGCGCCTATACCATTGGCTTTGCGATCAGCCAGTTGGTTTATGGTCCCTTATCGGATCGATTTGGCCGCAGAACGGTCATGTTCCCCGGAATCATCTTCTATATTCTGACCAATATTCTTGCTGCACTGTGCACCAATGCCACCCAGCTGATTATTGTGCGGGTACTGCAGGCGATGGCCGGAGCGGCAATCATGGTTACCATTCCAGCCATGATTCGGGACTTATTCCCCAGGGAACAGGTGGCAAAAGCACTGTCGTCCATTCTTATGGTCATGACCGTGGCGCCATTGGCTGCACCTCTTATGGGTGGACAGATTCTCAAGTTCTTTGGCTGGCAGAGCCTGTTTATCTTTCTGGCAATTACCGCCTGCCTGTCATTAATTCTGGCATTTTTCCGGGTCAAGGAGACACTGCCAGATGAAGATCGACTTATGGTTTCTCCAATACAGCTGGCACTGAACTACTCCAACATCCTGAAAAACCGGGAAGCGATTGGTTGTATCCTTTGCCATGCCTTTTTCTTTGGTGGCATGTTTGCGTTTATTTCCGGCTCTCCCTTCGTGTACATCGAGCTGTTTGGCATACCCGCTGAACAGTATGGGCTTCTCTTTGCCATTAATATCCTGGCCATGGGAGTCACCAATATGGTGAATATCCGCCTGGTTGAACAATTCAAACTGTTTACGATCCTTCGAGCTGGCAGTTTAATTGCAGCAGTCTCTGCTCTCCTGCTCTTACTCAACACAGTCACCGACTTTGGCAGTCTGCCCGGTCTAATGATCCCAATTGCCTGCTATATCGCCTGTATTGGCTTCACAGGCCCAAACTCCAATGCCTTGGCCCTGTCTCACTTTCCAAAATCAGCGGGTTCTGCAAATGCTCTGGCAGGAGCACTGCGTTTTACGATGGGAGGTATTGCCTCTGCACTGGTAGGCTATCTTCATGATGGTACTGCTATACCCATGGCAGCCGTTATGGCTGGTTGCGGAGTACTCTCTGTTGCTTCCCTGCTACTGGTAAAGAAAGAAGGGGAAATAGAAGAACCGTTACCTGTAGGGTAAGAGGCGAATATCAAAGCTGGAAAAATAGCATTGTTAACGTCAAACGGGCTATTTCAGCGTTCAATAGCCCCCTTCATGGACGCTGAAATAGACCTCTTCACCCCCATTTACGATCAGTTCTGTTCAAAATATTTCTACAGGCCTTAATAGCTTCATCGGCTTTTAACAGCCGGTCTTGCAATAGGTCATGGGCATTAATCAGCAAACCAAGAGGACCTCGTCTAACGGTGGAGCACAAAGCATCAAAAATAGCAGCGTTGGTTTGCCAAAACCAATCACAACAGTGGGCTACCTTCCCATTCAGGAAAGTGGAGCCAATGGCACCACTTTCCCTAAATCGGAAACTTTCGCATCAACCATTGGCTGCCCGCGATATTCAAGCCTTCCAAACGAGGACACGGATGCATTAAGACGTTCCTCACAAGAAACTTCTGCCTTACCTGATGATATTATCTCTGCTGTGCTTTGTGACGTTCTTAGATTTCCAGCCTTCAAAAACCCGTGATCCGAAATATTTATGTTGTGTGTTTTTGCATCACCAGAAATTTCAGCCCTTGCACAATCGCTGATGTCAGTTTTTAAACTCTGAACATTCACATCACCTTCAAAGGTAGCAAATCCCGATACATTGATCCTGAGATTATCCTGATTAATCCTATCCACCGCTATAATGCGAGTAATACCAATTTCATTTTCAAAATATGTCACGAATTCTGCGATTGCCTTTATACTTTAAATAGCCTGTTGTTCATCCCGTTAATGTCATGCCTAAAACTCCCGATTTTCCTGAAAACTTTCACGATGCA
>NZ_LUKQ02000158.1 GCF_001647025.1 Endozoicomonas atrinae | reverse complement strand
AGAGTCAGCTTAGTAAAATATTTAACTTTCTGGAACTATCAGACTTGCAGACCACCCCAAAAAGCTATACTTAACGACAGGTCATTTTGGACTGGTGTTTTGAGGACTTTTTACGCCGGTGATGACACCTACCGCTTGGCAGCTATCGTGCTCGCCATATAGTCACCATACAGGGTGCCTGCCTGCTTCTGCTGGCTGTTACATTCAATGTTACACGGAACGGCCAGACAAGGTGTGGCGGAAAGTGCACTGAGTAAGATAGCTGTGCATGTGTACGACTTATTCATGGAAAATACCAGGGGATATCAAAACGATGATTCGTGGAACTCTGGATCCTGTGAGCTTGAAGGCTATTGCTTACCGATTTTTGATAGTCATAGTGGGTGAGGTGAAAAGAGAGACTTGAAATGAACATAGTAGACATATTTTCTGGTGACTATTAACTAGGTAGGGAGTTCCATCTATCACTTCAAATTACTTTGATTGATTTCTTGAATCAGCTCATCGGTGGTGCGCTGGCGGCAGTAGCCTTTAACAGCTTCCAAGGAATGGTGGTGCCTCGTTTCGGTAAATGTGGTGCACGCATCAGAAACCAGGGTAACCAGATAGTTTAAATCGCAGGCATCGCGAACTGCACTTTCCACACACTGATCCGTCAAGACACCGGCAATGATCAAATGCAGACATTCCAGGTTGCGTAAAAGGTAGTCGATGTTAGTTGAGATAAAGACGCTGGATGATGTTTTCGGAACCACGATTTCGTCGTTTACTGGTTTGACAATGTCTATGACCTGGGCATCTTTTGAGCCTTTTGGCACATTAAATCCGGTAATCTTGTAATCAAGGCCTCTGTCTCTCCCATCTACAGTAAGACTTTCAATAACCGTAAAGAGGACTTCAATTCTTGCCTGTCGACAGGCCCTTTGCAGGCGCTTGATATTTGGCAGTACTGTTGAGGAAAGTTGCTGGAAGTAGTATTCATAGGCTTCCATGTTGTTTGCACTCTTACCTGTAAATTCTCCACCCTCGGGTGTACAGCTGAAGTTTTGAATATCGATAATTAAAAATGCACTGTGCCCTGGAACTAGAGGCACATCTCGAGACAGGATCTTATTCATTATCAGACTCTTCTTTACTGTTCATAACCAATTATGAGTTAAGTCAGTTTCCTGATGACAGGATAGCTCGAAAATGCATGGAGGATATATCGATAGAGTGAATCAAATGTGATGATACTTAAGTATCAGATACCTTGAATATGTGACTTTATAATGAATGCTCCTCTTTTTGTTTGAGTCCGTCGTTTAAAAGTTATTCATATTAATTGTTGAATAATTATACTTCTGTAGTCGTTTTATAATTAATAATATGTATCCTGTACTTATTAAATATATCGATTTATTAAATGGTTGAACGTGCAAACCACTGGTGCGTTTTTAACGGTCGTATAATTATTTTATACGTAATTTACTATTTTACGTTGAACCTTAATAATCTGTTTCTGTCCATTAGCTAGCTGGAAAATTTATCAACTGTTGTTTGTTGGAGGTGTCCGTTGAGTTCAATATTTAACTTTGGGTTTGACTTTTTTCTGGGTGACTTTGGTGGTTTCTCTTCCTTTCTTGTTCGCTCAATGATGTCTTTTCTCTGAAAATAAAGGGCAGCAGGTGAGTCCAGCGGGAGTAAGGAATATTTTCGAACTCCTGCGTTTTTAATTACCGGGCTTATCATGCAGCAATGGTTGCTATCAGATTATCTACTTGGCCCTCTCTGTATCCAGAGCCTTATGCTTAGACTATTATGAATGCCCCCATGGGCAGCTATACTTTGGGTATTTATTGATTTTGCTTTAATAAATATGGCATACCATGGCGTTGTGTGGCATACCGGAAGAGTGGTTAAAGGCTATGGGGTTGCTTCAGGGCAGGCTGTTGATTGCCCTTATCCCGGCGGGTCCATACGTTTACAGAAACCCTGCTTTCTTGAGGCTGGCCTTGACTTGTCCGAATGCTTTAATGGAACTCTCAATCTGTCGATTTTCCCCAGTTCCTTTAAGCTGATTTCACCCGAATTCACATTTTCTGAACTTTTCTGGCCAGGGGGGTGTGAAACATTTTCTTTTTCCCGTTGTTATCTCAACTATGGTGAGATACCGGCTTCCGGTTGGATTTATTATCCTCATTCTGAAACTAAACCGGATCATCTTCATCCGGATCATGTTATGGAGATCCTTGCTCCCCGGTTGCAAGGTATTTCTTATGGAAGTTTGCTGGCTGTGGGTATCAAAGCCGATGAAGTGTTGATCAGATAGTGTGAGTGGGTATCATTCAGGCCGTCAGCTTCAGGTACAGACACTTGGCCATAGAATGAACAACTATAATTAAGGTGTAATTCGGTAGAATGCTTAACTTTTTGATAAATCATTCTTTTTCTGATTTTGATTGCGTTAAGGTTGTTAGAAATATTTTTTTATTTCTAAAAGTATTATTAAACGCGACTTTTGTCTCATTCCACGTGAAGGAAAAGTCAGGAAGTGTTGATTAATCTTAAGAATTTACTAGGAAGTGAATTCGTATGGATGCAAAAAATGGACTGATAATCAGTGCTTTCCTCTTTTCAACGTTATTGCTGATTAGCACATTTGTTGAGGTAGAAGTTTTCACAAGAGCGGATGGGGAAGTTTCTTCTTATTCACCCCCGGCCTACGCCGACTTTGCCGATGATGGCGTTATCAAGCATGTATTTGTAGCTGAAGGTGATTTTGTCGATGAAGGCGCTATTCTGGTTGAGCTGAATAATGAAGAGCAGCAGATTAATCTGGATATTTTCACTCAGAAAAAGGCACGGCTGGAACAAAAGCTGGACATTCTCCATGCGCTGCTTGAGGAGCAGCTCCTTCATCAGTTAGTTGATGGTCAGGAGCTGGAGAAGCAGGTCGAACGATTTACGCTACTCAGTAATAACTATCATGACAGTTTGAAAAATCTGCAGGAACTGGTTGCTATCGACAGCCAGAAGAATCAGGCGATCAATGCCCTGGTCGAAAAAAAGGCTGCAGGATCCATGCAAACCATGGACTCAACCCAGAAAGTACTCCGGTCCCGAAAAGATCTTCTGAAAGTCAAAAAAGAATTTGAAGAGCGTATTGTTTTTGAAATTGAACGATACGAAGAACAACTGCGGGACGTCAGTAACAGTATTCGTCTCTACCAACACTATATAGAGCGTTCTTATGTACGTGCTCCAGTGGCAGGAGTTGTTCGTCAGGTTAATTTTTCACAGGTAGGTAAGTTTATCAGCCAGGGTGATACGTTTGCCGAGATTATTGAGCGAACCGTACAGCCTTACAAAATTACCCTCAATGTTTCTGCCAGTGATATTGGCATGATCAAGGCCAATACGGATGTACGACTGCGCCTTGATGCTTACGATCACACGATTTTCGGTTATCTCGATGGGACGATCAGCCGCATCAGTGTCGACAGGCTGGAAGAGTCTGGGAGTGAGTTGTTTTATCGGGTTGAAGTCGTACCGGAAAAAGGATTTCTTGAGTACAAGGATCAACGTTTTCCCCTGAAATACGGCATGACTCTGTATGGAACTATAGAGCGTGGCAGAATCTCTCTGATTAGTTACCTGATGAGCCCGGTTATTAAACACTTCCACGAGATAGGTCATATCTGATTCAGGTTGCCCCTGATTTGAGTCAGTACACATAATCCACGGAGGGGCAGGAATGAGTGAAACTAATCAGGTAAAGTCTTCTGCATCTGGCAGTGAGAGTGTTGGTGCTGCACTACAGGCCGCTACAGTGTTTGGGGCTTCTGATGGCCTGATTAGTGAGAGTCACGAGGCCGAAGCAAAGGATCGTGAAGACGCCCTTCAAGGGCTTTCAGAAGAACAGTGGGAAGCATTCTCTGCCTCCAGTGATGATGAAGAGGCCCAGGAAGAGGGCTCCGGTACAGGCAAGTCCGTCGGACGTGCTGGCAATGTGGTTGCTCCAGGTGCTGCAGGTGGTACAGCATCTGCAGCAGGTACTGCTGGCAGTTCAGCTGCCTCACCCGGAGCGAGTTCAGCTGCAGGGCAGGCTCCTGATGCACCTGGCGATGCTGCAGGGGGAGCTGAATCAGATACGGACGAGGAGGATGTGGACGAGGAGGGTGAAGAAAACGATTCATCCGAGTCTGAAGAGAGCAGCGAAGAAGAAGCGGCTGAAGAAGAAAGCTCAGAGCCTTTAGAGGAGAATACGGCTTCCGAATCAAGCTCTGCCAGTAAGGCCGAAGAGACTGAGGGCTCATCATCCGAAAGCACCAGCACTTTTGAACCCTCTTCCACAACACAACCCGCTTACAACCCAAACTATCAACCAGAAGCTGTTGCCGATGATGTAGAAGGCAGTGAAGGCTCAACTCTGATTTTTGATCCACTGTCCAACGATATTGATGTGGATGTCAATGACAATCCCGAAAACTTCAGCCTCGACAGCGCAGTAATTGTGGACAGCAATGGTGACCCGGTCAGTGGTCAGGGTAGTGTCAGCATTGTTGATAATCAGATTCAATTTGACCCTGGCAGTGACTTTGAGGCGCTTGCCGAGGGAGAAGAGCAGTTGGTCACTGTTCGTTACGTCATGAGTGATGATGAAGGAGCACAATCTACGGCGACGGCGACCATTACCGTAACAGGCACGAATGATGCACCGGATGTAAGTGGTCCTGTCCTGCTGGGAAGTAGCAGTGAAGACAGCTTGATTGAAATTACTGAATCGGCATTACTGGCGAATGCCTCTGATGTGGATGGTGATCAGTTGAGCGTTCAGAACTTGAGCTCAGACCAGGGAACAATCGTTGATAATGGTAATGGCAGCTGGTCGTTTACTCCGAATAGCCATTTCAGTGGTACTGCCAGCTTTTCCTTTGATGTATCTGACGGGATAACAACTTCTTCCGCTCAGGCATCGATATCGCTTACCGCTGTTGCTGATCAGCCATCTCTTAACATTTCTCCTGCCCATAATGATCTGACGATTGCAGATCACGATTTCAACAGTGGCTCAGAAGGCTGGACCCAGATGTGGATCGGGTCAGGGGCTTTTGCCACGGGAAATATGCTTGGTAACTTTGAAGGATCGGGCGGTAATCAACGAACATCCAATACCTATGATGTGCCGCAGGGTGTTGATGAGCTGACACTGAATTTCACGTTTTATGAGATAGATTCCTGGGATGGGGAAGAGTTCCGGGTATTTGTCGATGGTCAGCTTTTTCATGCGCGCTCATACCAGGTTTATAACAATTCCGGTGATGGCGCAGGTACCGAAACCCTGACAAATAGTCAGGGGGATGTTATTGGTCAAGTGGTTCATGAGGAGAGTATGTACGCTGTAGCAACCAGCAGCTGGATTGATCAGGCTCACCATTATACGTTGACCATTCCTGTTGACCCCAGTGCGGGGCAGGTCACCATCGGCTTTGGTTCGACATTGGATGAGGCAAAGAGTAATGAGTCCTGGGGAATCGATAATCTGAATCTGGCCATTACAGGCTCAACCAGTGATGCGATTGGTCTGGAAGACACCCCCATTTCACTCGATGTTACCTCAGCACTTGTTGATACTGATGGCAGTGAATCCATATCTCTGACATTTTCCGGGTTACCATCTGGAGCTGTGCTATCTGCGGGACAACAGAACCAGGATGGCAGTTGGACACTATCCGTTTCTGATTTGGATGCACTGACGATTACACCACCCCTGCACTTTAATGGAGAGATGTCATTTACAGTGACCGCTACCTCTGTTGAAGCTGAGACCGGAGAGTCTGCCAGTATAACGGATACGGTTACGGTCAACGTCATTCCTGTGAATGATCTGCCACTGACATCGAATAGTGTCACCATTGGATCTGAAAATTCGGATTATGTTTTTACACTGAGTGATTTTCCCTTCTCAGACGCTTTCGATTCTGGTGACAGCATTGAGGCGGTACGTATCAGCCGACAGCCTGATAATGGCCAAATCCTGCTGGACTCTAATGGTGATGGCAGTTTTGAAACAGTACTCGGATTAAATACTTCAGTTGGTATTGCTGATATTGACAGTGGGCGTTTGATTCTTCGCCCTGAGGTTGGTTTCAATGGTCACAATACGCTCGACTTTCAGGTCAGTGATGGCGAAGGGTGGTCAGATGCTTCGGCAACGCTGACCGTGGTGACCAAAAGTAGTGATGCCGCATTTGCTCAGTTAGACAGTGGTACTAGTCATATACTCCTCAGTGGCTCGGAAGGGCTTACAGGATCAGGCTTATCCGGGGATTCCCTCAGCGTCACTTCTGTCAATGGGCAGTCACTGTCAAGTAGTGGTACTACATCCATTCAGGGTGAGTATGGGGTTCTACAGGTTCATGTTTCCGGAGATTGGAGTTACACGCCGGATAATATTTCACAGGATGCTCTGTCAGTCACCGCCAGCCAGTTGAAGGACTCACTGGTTGCTCACTGGCGGTTTGATCAGGCAACGAATGGTGCTGTTGCCGACAGTGCTACTGCCGGAGTTGCACAGGAAATAGCCAGTCTTACCGGTGGCGCCACTCTGATCAATGATGGTCTGAATGGATTTGCGGTTAGCCTGGATGGTGTTAATGATCAGGTTCTGGTTGGGGACTCCACTGATATCAATGCGAACACCAGTACACTGGATGAGCGGACATTGAGTCTGGCCTTCCAGTTTGATGCAGCCAATGGCCTTACCGGACGGCAGATTCTGTATGAAGAGGGGGCGAGCTCAAACGGCATTGTTATCTACCTGGACAATCAGACGCTTTATGCTGGTGCCTATAACCAGAGTACTGGCTGGTCCGGCAATTACGTTTCGCAGGATGTCAGCTCATTACCGGTTGATCAGTGGCACCATGTAACTCTGGTTCTGGATGGAAGCAGTCAGCAGATGACGGCTTATCTTGATGGGCAGTCATTTGCCAGTGGTGCTGTTTATGGTGAAGGGTTATCCGGTCATTCCGGCGATATCTCTATTGGTGGGCCCAGTCTGGATGATGGTTCACCATCCACCAACATCTTCCATGATGGTACACATACCGGTAGTTACTTTCAGGGGCTTATTGATGATGTCAGAGTTTATAACCGCGTGCTGAGTGAGGCGGAAGTTGAGGCAGTTCGCTATGACTTTGATGGCCTGGTTGACCATTTTGACTACACCATTACTAATGGTTCTTCTACCGCCAGCAGTACATTGAATGTTTCACTGTCAAGAGCACCCCAGGCCGCCAGTGAGATCCTGAATGTTACTGAGGACAGTGGTTATACCACTGGCCAGTTGCAATCTTATGACCCTGATGGTGGCGATGTATTGAGCTATCAGCTGATATCAGGTCCAGATAAGGGGTTCGTAACCATAGACAGTGATGGACAGTACACATTTCTAACGGGTTCCGATTTTGAGTCATTGAGTGATGGAGAGTCTGAACAGGTCTCATTCACCTACTCAGTCACTGACTTGCAGGGGAATCAGGATACAGGGACGATTCTGGTAAACGTTACCGGTCAGAATGAGGTTTCACTTCCGTTGGGTGAAAACCTGGTCACCAACCCTTCTGCTGCCACGGGTGACTTCTCTGGCTGGACTATCACTGAGAATGGAGGCAGTGGCTGGGGCATCACCGGAACCAGTCAGGAAGGCGTTAACAGTTTTATTACCTCTTATGGCTGGGGGCGCAAATATCAATTGATCGACCTGGAAGCCAAAGGCTTTTCAGCGGACTTCCTTGATACAGCACCAGAGATTTCTGCCAGTGAGTGGTTTCTGGGTATAGGCAACACCAGTGATCAATATTATTTCAAGGTTGAGCTGAGAGGGGCGAGCCAGCAAGTCCTCGACAGTTATAATACCGGCACGCTGACTGCCTCCAGCCAGTGGCAGGAAGTTTCACACCAGTTCAGTGGCTACGGAACCGGGGTTCGTTATGTCTATGTTGAACATGGTGGTAAGGATACTGAATACTGGGCCGGTCACTACGGTACTGCTATTGATAATACACAGATAGTGGTCAATGCACCTGAAGATGGACAGGGAAGTCTGACGATTGACAGCAGCCTGTTTCAAATCGTTGATGGCGCCATGTTGGGAACTGATCTGACAGGTCAGATTGTCGAGAGTAATGGCTTTACCTCTCTGGATCAGTGGTTACTGGAGCATGAAGGCGGGGCGCTTTCAGTTTCATTGAATGCCACGGATGGAGACAGCTGGTCTGCCGGTGTCCGTCTGTTCCACAGTGATGCTTATGGTTCTGTCGGTGTAGAAGTGGCTCAGTTCAGTGGACTTTTAGCTGCAACCGGTCAGGCTGTTCAGGTTCTGGAGCTTGATGACTTACCGGCTGGCCATTACCAGCTTGTGCTGGGAAATGATGGCTTTGGTGAAAGCACTTCCGGCAGCACACTGGATTATCCGGGAATGGTCAGTGGTGAACACAGCTATGAGGTGGCTGTTTCCGGTCAGGTATCGGTTGCAGCTCTGCCAAGGGACCCTGGTCAGCATGCCCTTATTTCCGGCGAAACCCATGACCAGACTGAAGGAATTCTCACTCTTGCCGTTGTAAATAATGAAGCTGACATGGTCGATAGCGGTAACACCCTGTATTACGAAGTGTTTAATGGCGATACCAGGGTTGGACAGGGAGCGCTGGATTTCAGCAGTGGCAACAGTCCGCAGAATGTCGCGATTTCGATCAATAATGAACCTCTGGAAACGTTGACACTGGACGAAATTCAGGTGGTATTCCATGAAATGAATGCTTCTGGAGAGGTGGTCAGCAGCCAGACATTTGAGTTTAATCAGGCTGTTATTCCTGATGGAGACCCGGTAGTAGCCCAGGGAGGTGACGGGTTGCAGGGGCTGGAGCTGATGGATCTTGGTCTGGACTATTTTGAGTTGGGTTTCAGTGAATTAGTGGATGACCTGCAGGGGCAATAGATTGAGCAGTTATAGCCAGCCTGTTCATTGATCATTTACAGAATCAGGAGTGACGCCCGGCATTGTTTAACGGCAATGGACTGCGAACATGAATAGTGAAGACTGTCTGGTCAATTCAGCCAGCTTGAGCAGTGCACTGGAATACCTGAACAAGCACTATAAGCTGGATAGCAGGCTTGCCTATATCAACAACAAACTGCGTAAAACCAGTGATCTGACGGTTTATCAAACAAAAGCTTATCTCGAAGACCTGGATTGTCTTGTAAAAATCTCTACGGTTGAAAACCTTGAACTGGTTGAGCTCGATGAACAGCATATACTGTTCTGCTTTGACCATGAACACGACATCATCATTCTTCGTCATAACAGTGATTTGAACCGGGCACGCTCCAAGCACAGCATGGAGCACCCGATTCTGATTATCAGTACTGAAAAGCTGGAAGCCAGAGTGGACAAATCGGGTCGTGAACCCAAGAGTATGAGCTGGTTTTTCAGAAAGCTCACTGATCGTGACGGTTTCTATCTGATCCTGACTGGTATTATCACGAATCTCCTGGTTTATGTTGTGCCTCTTTACAACATGAATGTATTTGACAAGGTATTGCCCAGTGGTTTTGTGGGTATTCTGTCTTCATTGGTTCTGATTGCGGTTTTCCTGGTACTGATCTGGTTTGTTAACCGATCGGCACTTTCTTATTTGCTGAGTGACCGGGTATTCCGCCTTGAAGTTGAGCTGGCAAGGGAGTTTTCATACCGGCTTTGTAACTTGAAACCATCAGCAATGCCCCATTCGGCTTCATTCATGACTCAGCTCGTGACTTATGGCAGGTCACTGAGCCAGATGCTTGGAACACTCCATCTGCTGGCATTGGTTGACTCACCTTTCATGCTGCTCTCACTGGTGCTTATTGCCTACTTTGGTGGTGCGATGGTAGGCATACCTCTTGTTGCCATTATTCTGGTTGTTGGAATCAACCTTGTTCTTCAGCCAAAGATTCAACGATACATTAATGATCGCTATGAATTTGAAGGGAGAAAGCGGAAATTTGAGTATGAAATTATGCAGTCGCTGCCCTTTATCAAGCTGGCAGGCATGGAACGTTATTTTACTGAGGTGATTGAGCACAGAAGGCCGGATCATCGGCACTATTTTTCCATTTCAGCTCATATCAATCATATATCGATGCTGATTCTGTTTCTCTCTCTGATTGCTGTAACTGGTTATGGAGCGTGGCGCGTATCGGAAGGATTGATGACCATGGGTCAATTGGTGGCCTGCTCACTTCTGGCGTCTAAATCGATCTCTAATGCATCCATCACCAATTTGCTTTTCAATATCAATCGCATCCGTACTCTTTTTGACCACTTGAACCAGTTTTATGAAATACCCGTCGAGGAACGTGGAGCCTCTTTCTGTCTGACCCGCATTAAACATCTTGAACTGAAAGACATTGAGTTTAACTATACCGAAAATAAATACTTTCAGATCAAAGGCGTAAATATTGATCTTAACCTGCCGGATTCACTGTACGTTTATGGTCGGCCCGGGGCAGGCAAGTCGAGCCTGTTTAATATCCTTGCAGGGCTTGAAGAGCCATGCAGCGGTCATCTGCTGGTTAACAAACTGAATATCGAACACTTTGATTATCGGGACGTGCGCAGTCACATTCATTTTTCACCTTCCTACTACCGGTTCTTTACCGGGTCTCTGCATGAAAACCTGACGCTTGGTCGTACTTCAGTGACAGCGGAACAGGTCGCTGATGCTCTGGAAAAGGTGAATCTGACGGAGAAAATAAATCAGATTGATGATGGTCTTCATTTCCAGGTGGATAATAACGACATTATTCCCTTGTCTTCCGGTGAGCGGAAACGTTTTATGCTGGCCAGAGTCTTCCTGTCGGATGCTGATCTTGTTGTTCTGGATGAACCATTTGAGTTTTTGAGTGATGAAGACAGTCTTCACTTTATCCAATCTATACGGTCTTTTTGTGAAGAGACTGGAAAAGGACTGATTATTTTGAGCAACCGCAAATCTTTTGCTCATTTCTGCAGTCGTGCAATGACACTCAATAATGGTCAGCTATACCCGATGAAGAGCCAAAAGAGCGAGTAACAACGACAAGCCATAGCGCTTTTTTACCACTCCCAAATTATTAGTTATATCTAGGGGGCGTTCTCAACTAGCCATGAGTCCAGTTGATCACTCATGCATTCAGGCAATACCCAAAGGGCATAAAGGCGAACGGTGCAGGGCATGGTGGTTCCATGTTCAAGCAGTTCTACACAGCATGAATGCGTGTGATCAACCCGGAGGACCACCCATGGTTTGTGCCATTCTGCGTTGCTCACTACTTATGTGGAATAACCACACTTCGTAGTTCACGCCTTGCCTGACACAAACCATGGGTGGCTGGCACATGTCTAATTGAGAATGCCCCCTACTTCATTCTTTCCATTTTTCTCCTTGATTCTGTAGGCTTTATGTCTTGCTGTATCTATAAAAACGACAAAGTTCAGATATTCCCTGAGTTTATGAGTAATCAATTTGATGTGATTGTATTCGGAGCGACCAGCTTCGTCGGACAACTCCTTTGCCAGTACCTGGTAGATACTTTTAACGGCGATGGTCAGGAGTCTCTTCGCTGGGCGATGGCCGGGCGCTCTCAAGCCAAACTGAGTGAGCTAAAGCGCAAATTACAACAGCCTGAATTACCTGTGCTGCTTGCAGACGCCGCTGATGAGACTTCACTGAAAACATTATGTCAGCAAACCAGAGTGGTCGTTTCTACTGTCGGCCCCTATGCGCTTTACGGTGAGCAGCTTGTTAAAGTATGTGTTGAACTGGGGACTGACTACTGTGATCTGACCGGTGAAGTGCAGTGGATCCGACTGATGCTGGACCGATATGAGAACACAGCACAGAAAAGTGGTGCAAGAATTGTCCATTGCAGTGGCTTTGACTCAATTCCTTCTGATATGGGCGTGTACTTTACCCAGAAAAAGGCGAAAGAGGTTTTTGGTTCATTCTGTACGGATATCAGCATGGGGGTGAAAGCGGCAAAGGGTGGTCTTTCCGGTGGAACTCTGGCCAGTATGATCAATATCACCCGTGAGGCAGCAAAAGACCCTGGATTACGAAGGCAGTTGGCGAATCCTTACCTGATCTGCCCTGAAAATGACAACTTGAAGGCCAAACAGAAAGATGTTCAGACGCCGACTTATGATGCTGGCTTTGGGGTCTGGCTGGCTCCATTCATCATGGCAGCGATTAATAGCCGGGTTGTTTTTCGTTCCAATGCATTGGCTGAATACCCTTATGAAAAGGAGTTCAGGTACAACGAAGCCATGCTAATGGGCAGCGGCTTCAAAGGTCGTTTTCGGTCGACTCTCCTTGTAGCAGGGCTGGGGCTTTTCATGCTGTCCCTGGTGATCAAACCAACCCGCTGGTTTATGGAACGATTTGTTTTGCCAAAACCGGGAGAGGGCCCGTCTCCCAATGCTCAGAAAGCCGGGTTTTATGATATTCGGTTTCTGGGCAAAACCGCAGACGGTCAGGAAATCCGCACCCGTGTTGTTGGGCAGGGTGATCCGGGGTATAGCTCTACTGCGAGAATGTTAGGGCAGGTGGCTGCAGGGCTGGCACTGGATTTTCATGAGAATCAGCAAAAGACGGGGAAAGTTGGTGGATTCTGGACAACGTCCACGTTGTTTGGTGACCGGCTTATTGAGCGTCTGGAAAAAGATGCTGATATAACATTTGAAGTATTACGTTCCTGAGTGGGTAATATCCTGCTGCTATCTATCTTTCTCGAATAGATAGCAGCCGCTTCGGCTGATTTTCTCTGCGCAATTTGCACCGTTTTCTGACAGCACTTCTTTCATTCAATTGAAACTTAATAGCAATAAATCTGTAACAGCCATCGCCTAATACCAATTGAATTTTCTAACTACTGTATAACTGCCCAATCACGGGAGCACAGACTGAACAGTCGACCAGCTTCGCTGCAAAGGTTATTCCAAGCTTCACAGCAACAATCTACAATATTTTCATAACCTGAAAATGCTTTGTTTGATAAGTCATGCTCCCGCATCCACTCCCATAGCCTTTCTGAGCTGTTTAACTCCGGTGCGAATGGT
>NZ_LUKQ02000157.1 GCF_001647025.1 Endozoicomonas atrinae | reverse complement strand
GAGAAATGGACCATGC
This sequence comes from Endozoicomonas atrinae, assembly GCF_001647025.1. Taxonomy (GTDB): domain Bacteria; phylum Pseudomonadota; class Gammaproteobacteria; order Pseudomonadales; family Endozoicomonadaceae; genus Endozoicomonas; species Endozoicomonas atrinae. Next base: position 13,157 of record NZ_LUKQ02000157.1, on the reverse strand, counting down.
CGATCAGGAACTGGAAAGCAGCCATGAACCGGTTTGAAATTATGTTTCCTGACCGGTTCAAGGAGTAATAGTTTTGGTGGCGTTTACACAGAATTATTTACAGGCTCTTTGAAACCGGTTCTTGTGACCGGTTTTTTGTTTCTGTCCAATAGGTCTGAAGAAGTATCAGTCGAAAAAAAGCCCGTAAACGGGCTTTTTTTAATGACAGTGGCAGTTGCACCCTTTGTACTGGATACCTTCACCTGTTTCGATCAGCTTACCTTTATCAACGAACTGATCAACAAGCTCTTCCGCCGTCAGTTCGCGTGCGGAGCAAGTGTGATAACGTGCTTGTTCTCCAAATGCTGCTGAGATAGCGGTTAGGAGCGCCTCTTTGCTCAGCACTACTTCCTGTTCCTTGATCAGGTTCAGTACATTATGACCGTGTACGGATTCCATGGGCTTATTCTCATATAAATAGCGTAGACTTCAGTCAACAATACTCTGACTAATGTAATTAAACAGTCGTATATATTCGTATAGGTCTACTGCTTGCTCTCTGTTCCAAATGCCTGTGTGTGAAACAGGTGCTAATACCCTGCGACAGCCACTAAATTCAACTATGTTCATAAGGTATATGTGGTTTTATGTGAGGCCGCTCTATGACGTCAACACCTACCGTCAGATCATACCCTACAGACATTGATAAACTGAGTCGGGTAAAGGGTGGTGTGGCTGGCTTGCTCATTGGTGATGCCCTGGGTGTTGGCACCCAGTGGTATTATGACCTTGATCAACTGGCACAGGATTATGGCACCTGGATTGATACTTACCAGGATCCTACGGTTAATGGTAGCCATGGTTTTGCCAACATCAGTCATTATCGATATGAGCAGGGAGTCAGGGCCGGAGACCTTTCCCAGACGGGCCAGGTGATTGTATTGTTGCTTGAATCTCTGGCCAGTTGTGATGGCTTCGTACTGGCCGACTTTCTTGAACGGCTTGATGATTTCTTTGCGCCATTGTCCGGTGAGTCATTTTCAGGGCGATATACCGATGAATTGATGGTGGACCTGATCAGGGTGCGTCGAACCGGTTTACACTGGGGAGATCCTCAGATTGCATCAGGCTGCGATACCACAGAGGGTGCACAGTTTGTATCCCTGCTGGCGCTGGTTATTGATGACCCGGTTGAGCTGGTTGACGCTGCAGGAAAACTCCTCCTGACATTCTATCGTGAGTCTTTTATACGACAGAATACACTGGTATTTGCCCTGGTGGTTCAAGCCATGGCTAATAGAATTCCGCTGATTGAGTTGCCGGACTACTTAACAGGTATGGCAAAACGTACTGATGTGATGTCTGCAATACAGCGTTACGATAATCTCCTGACTCCGGGAAATGGGCAGGTGGCATGGCAAACAGGCACGGTTCATATAGAACCTGCCCTCCATATCAGTCAGGTCTATGGTATGGATTGCCAACTTGTTCATCAGCTTCCCTGTGCTTATTACCTGATGCACCGCTACCCGGATCAATTTGAACAGGGAGTATTATCCGCTATTAACGGGGGCGGCAATAATATGGCCAGAGCCGCTTTAACGGGTGTTCTCCTGGGGACCATGAATGGGCTGGAGTCGATTCCGGATCATTTGTTGAAGGGGCTCCATGACAGTGACCGCTATTTGATGCTGGCAGACATGATGAGAGAGTAGTGATGTTGTGGCAAAACGTGTTGAGAACGTTTGTAGGTGAGTTTCGTGTCCAGTCTCACATATACCGGGATAATGAAAAATGCACGTTCCCTGGCGTTCAGACAGGAGCACTGGTTAATAATGGCCGGGGTGTGATGGCCCAGTACATTGCGAACTCAGCAGAGGCTGAGCCAGTGCGAATGCAGGGGATGCTTACCTATAACAGCAGTAAGAGTCGATTTGAGTGTGCCTGGGCTGGTAGCAACGTTGAAGGCATCGTCTATTATCATGGCCAGTTAGAGAATGAAAAGCTGGTCTTATCACAAGCCACATCGGATTCAGACAGAAGGGTAATGACCACTGAATTTCTTGATGACGATCATTTTAACGTTCTGCTGAACCCGGGGATGACATTTCCGGATTACCAGTCAGTCTCTGAATTTTCCCGCCTATAACACAATTGATGATAGTGGCAGTTTATCCGCTGCCATCAAATTCCCTGCGTTTACTCGTTATTTCCCAACAAACCTTGCAATCATGACCGTTGGGCTCAGAACACCTATGATAGCTTCGAGAGATACCAGACTTTGCGCCAGAGAGCTTAGGGGGAGGATGTCTCCATAACCCAGTGTGGTCAGGGTGACAAAACTGAAATAGAGGTAATCCGGCCAGCTGGAAATACTCTGATTGGCAAGATCAAAGGCACCGGGAGTAAACAGGTTAACCAGCAGGTAAAGATAACTGAAGGTGATGCCCGTCAATAAATAGAAGTTGATAGCAGCCAATAATTTCTCTGCCTGAGGCTTAACGCTGAAAAGGTGCCGGATCAACATCAACATCATACCCAGGTGGAACAGCATGCTGGCTATCAAGGTAAAGAAGGGCAGCCAGTCTGGTGGGTTTGGAAACTCAACGACTGCCCTGAGTATGACTATGGCAATACCAGTGATCTGTAACCAGAGACGGGTTTTTGGGCTGTTTTCCGTTAGCGACCTCAGGGTAAGAACCAGGCTTGCAATCATCAGGCAGGAAAAGAGCGTTCCCCCTATGGATTGGTATTCCATGAAGATAGGGGAGAATACGATACTGCATATCAGAGTGGCTAGCAGCAGGCCAAGTGAAGCATCCGGGTTGCGGCTCACTCGTTGTGAAAAATTCAGGAAGGATCGTCGTAACATTCGTAGCTGGCCTATAAGGGCACTGTCTAAATAATAGAGAGCTCTCTAAAATACCCTGTGGGGAGATAAGGGGCTACAAAAACTGTTTATTCGTATGCTACTGGCCGATGTTTGTTCTTAGGCTCTGTTGAATAAGGTTGCAGGATTGTCCGCAGTTCAGGGCTCGTGTTATCTTCTCAGGTTAAACTACTGTGTTTATAGTCAGTTATCTCAGGGAGCCGAATGTCAGAGTCGGTTAGCAAAAAGAGTAATCAGTCGGACAATGATCAGCCCGAAGAGTCTGTTTCTATTCGACGGCGCAAGCGTTCAATCCGGGGGGACGTGGTGACGGAAACCCTCTCATTACGGGTGCGCGAAGGTATTATGTTTGGCTGGTTGGTACTGGCCGCTTTTCTGGCCCTGGCCCTGGTTAGTTATGATAAGGTCGATCCTGGCTGGTCTCATGTTGGCTCGGTCAGAGACATTGCCAACAGTGCCGGCAGAATTGGGGCATGGTCTGCTGACCTGCTGCTAACCCTGTTTGGGTTTCTGGCCTGGATGGTACCGGTTATTCTGGTAGTGAAGGCTATCAAGGTTTTTCGCTACCGCCATGAACCGGATGAATGGAATTCCTGGTTACTATTGATTCGCAGTATGGGGTTTATTCTGGCCATTGCTTCAGGTGCCGCCCTGGCTTCACTTCACTATCATGCGTTGAGTGAGCTGCTTCCATCGTCCAGCGGCGGAATTATTGGAGAGCTGCTTGTTCAGCAGTTCCTGCCAGCATTTAATGTTACAGGCAGTACACTGTTGCTGATGGCCCTGTTTCTTCTTGGAGTGACGCTTTATACCGATCTTTCCTGGTTTCGTCTGATGGACAGTGTTGGCTATTGGAGCCTGCGCCTGGCTGTATACTGCAAAGAGCGGTCGGTTGCTATTTATCTTGATTTGAAAGAGAAGCTCGAAGCCAGAAAGCAAAAGCAACCGGAGAAAGGCATTATACCGCCTGTCAAAAAGCAGGAGCCTGCGTTAAAACTTCAGGAAAAATATACACCTCCGGCTGCACCGGCAATGGCAGAAAAGAAAGTCGATAAGCCCAAAGCCCCGGTTATTGTTCCTCCTCCAGCAAAGGAGAAAATGCTTCCTCTGGTGGGAAATACCCCGCTCGGAAGTTTACCAACCGTCTCGTTGCTCGATGAAGCCCGCCACTCCGGCAAGGCCATGAGTCCAGAGTCACTGGATGCGATGTCCCGGTTGCTGGAACTGAAGTTAAAAGACTTCAACGTTGATGTCGAAGTGGTTGCCGTTCATCCCGGGCCGGTAATTACCCGTTTTGAGATTCAACCGGCTCCTGGTACCAAGGCCAGTAAAATTACCAATCTAGCCAGTGACCTGGCCCGTTCTCTGGCCGTTGTCAGTGTCCGGGTGGTGGAAGTCATTCCCGGAAAGTCGGTCATGGGTATTGAGATACCGAATGATGACCGGGAAACCGTTTTCTTCAGTGAGATCATTTCATCCAGGGCCTTTGATGATGCACAGTCTCCGATCAGCCTGGCATTGGGCCATGATATTTCAGGTCAACCGGTGATTGTTGATCTTGCTAAAATGCCGCACCTTCTGGTCGCCGGTACCACCGGATCTGGTAAGTCTGTTGGTATCAATGCCATGATTTTGTCCATGCTGTTTAAGTCCAGCCCGGAAGATGTGCGGTTGATCATGATTGACCCCAAAATGCTGGAGTTGTCGATCTATGATGGTATTCCGCATCTTCTTGCTCCGGTGGTGACGGACATGAAAGAGGCGGCCAATGCCCTGCGCTGGTGTGTTGCAGAAATGGAACGTCGTTACAAGCTGATGGCGCATATGGGGGTACGTAACATTGCCGGCTATAACCGGAAGGTGAAAGACGCCCTTGAAAAGGGGGAACCACTAAGGGATCCTTTCTATCAGCCCGTTTCTGCAGAAGATGTGGCGCCAGAGTTAGACACACTGCCATTTATCGTCGTCGTCGTTGATGAATTTGCCGACATGATGATGATTGTTGGTAAAAAGGTAGAAGAACTTATTGCCCGTATCGCACAAAAGGCGCGGGCAGCAGGTATTCACCTGATTCTGGCCACGCAACGTCCATCTGTTGATGTTATTACCGGCCTGATTAAAGCCAACGTTCCCACACGTATCAGTTTCCAGGTATCCAGTAAGATTGACTCCCGAACCATTATCGATCAGGGGGGCGCTGAACAGTTACTGGGGCATGGTGATATGCTCTACCTCCCCCCGGGAACCAGTGTTCCTGTTCGTATTCATGGTGCATTTGTTGCTGATGATGAGGTGCACCGGGTAGTTGCAGACTGGCAGCAGCGGGGCACCCCGGATTTTGTTGAAGAGATTCTGAACGGTGTCAGCGAGAGCTCTGAAGGCAGTGCATTCTCCGGCGGGTTGGATAACAGTGAGCAGGACCCGCTGTACGATGAAGCCGTTGCCTTTGTAACCGAGTCACGCAGGGCATCCATTTCTTCGGTTCAACGACAGCTGAAAGTCGGTTATAACCGGGCAGCCCGAATGATTGAAGCCATGGAGGCGGCAGGTGTCGTCAGTCCGGCATTGAGTAACGGCAATCGTGAAGTCATTGCTCCACCACCGCCCAAGCATTAATTATCCAGATAAGATCATTTATATGATGAAGAAAACTCGGTTATCAGTTGTTTTACCAATGGTTTTCGCGATCAGCATGCCAGTCTGGTCTGCTGAGCAGGAACCAGTTCAGCCCTCTATGGTGGCCAGGGCTGAAAGCAGTACGCCTGCCAGTATAAAGCATGATGAGAAAGCGACTGTAGAGCTGGCTAATAAGCTGCAGGCGATGACGACTGTCAGTGCCAATTTCTCTCAGAGTACCATGGATAAAAGTGGACGCCCTAAAGTTGAGAAGGGAAGTATGCAGCTGAAGCGGCCAAATCAGTTTCGCTGGAACATCACTTCTCCGTTTAACCAGGAGATCATTGCCAAAGGTGGCAAGCTCTGGATGCTGGACCCTGACTTTAAGCAAGTGGTGATTAAAAAACAGGATAACCAGTCAGGGCCTACCGCCGTGCAACTGCTCAGTGGTGATGCCAGTGAGTTTCTGACAGAGTACGCTGTGACTCGCATGAACTATGGTCCTGAGGTGGTTTATACCCTGAGACCCCGTAAAGCGTCGGATCTTTTTGAAATGCTGGAAATTCATTTCTCCAGAGATGGAATTTCCGCCATCAGTATCGTGGACTCTCTTGGTGGCAAGCGACGCATTGATTTTACCCGGGTGAATCTCAATCAACCGATAGATAATAAACTCTTTGAACCGGACCTGAAAAAATTAGAGAAGGCCGGTTTCGATATTATTGATGAGAGTGGGGTATGACCTCACTCTTTGATGCCCCCGCAGCTGATCGCTATGAGCCCCTGGCGGCGAGAATGCGTCCCCGAACGCTCGATGAATACCTGGGCCAGGAACATATTCTAGGAAGAGGAAAGCCCCTGCGGGAAGCACTGGAGCAGGGCATGCTCCACTCCATGATTTTCTGGGGGCCTCCCGGTGTTGGCAAGACAACGCTGGCCAGACTGATTGCTACGAAAACCGATGCCCACTTTGAAACTCTTTCTGCAGTACTTTCCGGGGTTAAAGATATACGGGAAGCGGTAGCAAGAGCAAAGGATGAGCATCGGTTTTATCAGCGAAAAACGGTACTGTTTGTTGATGAGGTTCATCGGTTTAACAAATCCCAACAGGATGCATTTCTGCCCCATATAGAAGATGGTACCGTTATTTTTATCGGGGCCACTACCGAAAACCCATCGTTTGAACTTAATAATGCATTGCTCTCCAGAGCCAGGGTCTATGTACTCAAGTCATTAGGTGAGGAAGCGGTTGGCCAGCTTGTTGATCAGGCCTTGACCAATGAAGAGAGAGGGCTGGGGGGCAAGGGGATCCAGCTTGACAAAAGTGCCAGGGATATTCTGATTCGTTATTCTGACGGCGATGGTCGTAAGGCACTCAACACCTTGGAAGTTGCGTCAGATCTGGCTGAGAACGGGATTATCACTTCCGAGGCTATTCAGGCCATTCTTGCTGATACAGGTCGTCGTTTTGATAAAGGCGGCGATACCTTTTACGACACTATTTCAGCATTCCATAAGTCAGTTCGTGGCTCTAACCCGGATGCAGCGCTCTATTGGGCTGCTCGTATCGTCGACGGAGGGGGAGATCCGCTCTATGTCATTCGCAGGCTGGTGGCCATCGCCAGTGAGGATATAGGTAATGCGGACCCTCGAGCATTGGAGATTGCCATTAATGCCTGGCAGGCATTTGAGCGGCTGGGGACGCCGGAAGGGCTTCTGGCTCTGGCCCATGCAACGGTTTATTGCGCCTGTGCACCAAAAAGTAATGCGGTTTACAAAGCCTGGAAAGCGGCATTGGCTGACGTTAAAAGCAGTCCATCCTATGAGGTACCTCATCATCTGCGAAATGCTCCGACCCAGTTAATGGGAAGCCTAGGCTACGGTGATGGCTATCGTTATGCCCATGATGAACCCAATGCCTATGCTGCAGGGGAACGTTATTTTCCTGCGGAGATGGATGCTCCGGGCTATTACCAGCCGAATGATCGTGGGTTGGAGATTAAGATTAAGGAAAAGCTGGCTTGGCTCAGGCGTCTTGATGAAGAGAGTGCTCAACAATGATGGTTTTTAATGATATTATCCAATCATATTTATGACCTGTCATAATCACAGCCAATCTTGAACTGAAACTAATGTTAGCCAATGTGGTAAGGGCTGACTATGTCGTCTACGTTTATCGCTTAACTGAATTTGCACTGTATCGATCAGTTGTCGAGGTGTCGAATATGGATCTGAAGCAAAATAAACTGAATGCGATTAAATTTTACCAGATGGCTTATCAGGGGGAGCCAGCAAAAGCGTTTGACCTCTATGGGGGCAATGAGTACATACAGCACAACCCGGATGTCGCCAATGGGAAACAAGGACTGGTCGACTATTTTACCCGCATGAAAGAAGACTACCCCGAAAAAGAGATAAGTTTTGTCAGAGCAATTGCTGAGGGAAATATGGTAGCTCTGCATACTCACCAGGTATGGCCTGATAATGATGAATACATCACGATGGATTTTTTCAGGTTTGATGAGAAGGGAAAAATCGTAGAACACTGGGATTCTATTCAACAAATCCCGGGCCATTCTCATAATGGAAACACCATGTACTAGGGGGCGTTACCAACTGGCCACAAAACCAGCTGGTAACACCCCCTGGGCTCACTTTTCCTACGATTCTTAAACAGAGCCCGTTCCCAGTTTTGTATTTTCAGGTTAAAGCTTTGCTTTAAGATCATGCTGGTCAGCAGAAGGTAAGCTGTTGACCAATGGGTTAAAGTTGGGCCTGAATTTCCATGCATTATGTTCCTGATCTCTCTTTGAAATACTCTGTTCCACCATTGCTCCAAGCATCATCAACAGATACTCGCTGTGGTTATCTCCCATCAGCTGCAAACCAATAGGCAGATTGTCTTTGTCAAAACCACATTGAATATTGACTCTAGGACTTCCGGTTAAGTTTGCAAGCCCGGTATGTGCTGTCATCAGGTAGGTTTTGGCAAGATTCAGCTCACCATTATCAAATATCTGGATCCAGGGCCGTTCAGCTTTTGGTGCTGTTGTCAGCACTGTGGGCATGGCAATAACATCAACTTTTGAGAATATGTTGTTTTGAACATGATGAGTCAGCCTTCTCTTATTTTCCTGCGCCCGTTCAATGGTGCTCATATTAAGAGAAAGGCCCATAATCAATGCCAGTTCAATTTCGGCTGGAATCCCCTTATCGATGAAGTCCGCTTTACCTTCAGCTTCACCCCGACCAAACAGAACTGCGTGGGTATCCCATAATGCTTTTTCATGGCTATCAGGCAGGAAGTCCATTGCCATCAGTTCCGGGGCTATACTATCATTTGACTCAATATTACTGATCAGGGTTTGCAGGCAAGTTAAGGTTGTTTGGGCGACATCACTGGATGCATGCTGGAACCATCCAGGATCAATACCAATTCGTAGATCGGTCAACGCTTCAAATACATCATTTGTAGGCCATTTCTGGCTGGTCACCCTGTAGCCTTCTGCAAGATCTGAGAATGTCTGTCCCAGCAGACCAATGGCAACAAGTCCTGGGGCTGCGTCATCGTAATTTCGTGTGGTAATTTTGCCCTCGGTTGGCTTTAGTCCGGGAACGCCATTATTGGCAGCGGGAATTGAGACAGAGCCTCCACCATCGGTACCTATTGCCAGCGGACCACCGACAGCCACGTACATGGCAGATCCACTGGAGGATCCACCAGGTATATAGGCACTGTTGAAAATATTGCCCATTCGAGGGTAATGAGGATTCAGACCAAAAGCGCCCAGACCGAAAATATGCTGATTGCTTTTGCCCAGGACGATGGCACCCTCATCAGTCATCCCCTTAACCACTTCTGACTGACTTTCTTCACTATGAACTGGAAACCTCATACTCACTCGACAGGGATCCAGCCCATAGGAAGTGGTATACCCGGGTACGCTCACTTCATCCTTGACGACTATTGGGATGCCATCGAGAGCTTTAATGATTCCAGCATGACGGCATTTCTGAACGTCTCCGGAATAGAGCTCCCGGCATCTTTTCCATCTACTTAAAGAAGACAGGGCCTGATTGATGGCAAGTGCCTCGTTTCGCTTAATGATCATGTCTCTCACATGCCATGGCGTGTCATGATCCAGCCACCAGTAAAAATCTTTGACCAGCACATCGGGTTGTATGCGATCAGTTGCATACAGGTTGTGAAAGTATGAAATTCTACTCACGCCAGCACTATTTAACCTTTGAAAGATCGCTGACCCTGAGCCTGGAGGCTCAATGCTGGTCTCATATATTCTCTGGCTATTTCGCTTCGGAATGCCAGGGTTTAAATCCTTAAGCTCCTGTTCACCAAAAAGTGTCGGGCTCTCGGGCGTAATACCACTCTCTGGCAGTAAACCCCTGACTATTTGTTCTCTCTTTCGTCTGAACTGCTGAGCATCATAAGAGGGTGAACTCAATAGCCATAAAACATTCGCCTGGGGATCAGAGGCAAAATTTAACAGCATTCTCTTGCTGCTGAGCTCAAACCCATAAGACTGATCAGACCGTGCCAGCCATGAGGGAACAAATGATTTTGTAAAATGCCTTAGAGGATCGAGGGACTGTCTGACTTCTTCAGTCGAAATATGGGGCAGTCCTGTAGCAGATGCACTTATGAATAGTATTAAAAAAGGTGCCCATAATGTTGATGTTGTGCTTGTTTTAATAAACATAAATAATCTTTCGGGTTGTTCATACTCCACTTCTAGAGTACACATCTTCGATTGAGTTCATTTCTTATGCTTCTGAACTGTTAACTTTTGGATGATTCCCTTATTGCCAAGTATATTTTTGGCTGTAGATGGCCTTTTGATATAGTTAGAACCGTTTCATGGCTATGATTCAATAATTCTGTATCTCCATCTGAAAAGGAACCTCTGATGCAATACCCGTATATGCTGAACTACCTTGCAGTAGCAGCCGGCGGAGCCCTTGGCGCATTGGCACGTTCACTGGTTTATGAGTGGTATGCCAAATCCGGGAATGATCAGCTATTTCCGCTGCCGACGTTGACGGTGAACATTATTGGTTCGTTTTTTATCGGAATTGGCTGGTATTGTCTGGTAGAAAAAAGCTTGCTTCCGCCAATCTGGAAAGATTTTGCCACGGTAGGTTTGCTTGGAGCATTAACCACCTTTTCCACTTTCTCACTGGATATTTTCCGGCTTTTCCAGTCTGATCGGTTTGTTGAGGCAGTAGCTTATATGCTGGCCAGTGTTATTTTGTGCCTCGTGGGTACCTGGTTTGGTTATCAGGGCATTCGAGTCATTCTGAACGGGTGACGATCACCACGATCTGTAACTATCTTTATCGAATGTCTCGTTCTCATGGTGTATGATCTTCTGGTTACCCTGATCGGAGCCTGTACATTAAAAATGGCTTCTAAATCCGGGGATGTAAACCATCGTCCAATCAGTTAATTTGGTAGGAATATGCTAGACCCTAAGCTCGTTCGCAGCACTCCTGAAGCTGTGGCAGAACAGCTGTTAAAGAAGCATTACAAACTGGATGTTGAGCGTCTGGTTTCTTTGGAAGAGCGTCGCAAGTCGCTCCAGGTTAAAACTGAGCAGCTGCAGAGCGAACGTAAGTCGGGTTCCAAGGAATTTGGCAAGATCAAGGCGCAGGGTGGTGATGTTTCGGCACTTAAAGAGCGCATGGATCAGGTTAATGCCGAGCTTAAGGAAAATGAGCAGGCCCTGTCCGAACTGCAGGATGAATTGAATAACCTGTTGCTGGAAGTGCCTAACCTGCCAGACAGTTCTGTGCCAGAAGGTAAGGACGAGAACGATAATGTTCTGGTTCGTACCTGGGGTGAGCCACGGAAGTTTGAGTTTGAGGTTAAAGACCACGTCGATCTGGGTGAAGCCCTGGGTCTGGATTTCGAAGCGGCAGCAAATATTTCCGGCTCCCGCTTTGCCATGCTGCGTGGAAAAATTGCCCGACTGCACCGTGCACTGGCCCAGTTTATGCTGGATGTTCAGACTACTGAACACGGTTATGAAGAAGTCATCACCCCTCTACTGGTTCATGACAAAGCGCTTTACGGTACTGGGCAGCTGCCAAAATTTGGTGAAGACCTGTTCAAGACCGCCTGTGATGATGACACCGGGGCTGAGCAGAAGCAGTTTTTCCTGATTCCTACTGCCGAAGTTACTCTGACTAACCTGGTGCGTGAGCAGATTGTTGAAGCAGGTCAACTGCCAATTCGTTTGACGGCTCATACGTCCTGCTTCCGTAGTGAAGCGGGCAGTTATGGCCGTGATACCCGCGGTCTGATCCGTCAGCACCAGTTCGAAAAAGTTGAGATGGTTCAGATCGTCCATCCTGAGAAATCTTTCGATGCCCTGGAAGAGATGACCGGACATGCCGAAGCCATTCTGCAGAAGCTGGGCCTTCCTTATCGTGTGGTTGCACTGTGTGGCGGCGATATGGGCTTTGGCGCTGCCAAGACCTATGATCTTGAAGTCTGGCTGCCAGCTCAGAATCAGTACCGTGAAATCTCTTCCGTCAGCAACTGTGTTGATTTCCAGGCCCGCCGTATGATGGCTCGTTTCCGTAATGAGTCTGGCAAGCCTGAGCTGGTTCATACGCTGAATGGTTCAGGTCTTGCCGTGGGCCGTACTCTGGTGGCTGTACTGGAAAACTACCAGGATGAAGAAGGCCGTATCCATGTGCCTGAAGCACTTCAGTCTTATATGGGTGGTTTGAAGATTATTGAATAATCTTTGTCATAAATAGGCTTCCTTTTGGAAGCCTATTCGTTCTATCCCATCTGAATTAATGCTGCCCAGCTTTGTTTCGTTAAATGTTCACCCAGGTTCCCACGGCTTATTGGATTCATCCAATACTAGCCTTTGCCCTGTATTTTCCTCATACCACCGGATGTTTGTTGATGAATATTGTTTGCTCTCGGGCTGGTGAGGCATAGCAGATTTGTTTAGTGCATCTCTCAATGCTGTTACAGAAACTAATGCCTCTCTTCGAGACTCTGATCGAGTAATTCTAGCTGTGGGTTCTCCAAGGGACAGTTGCTTGAAGGCCTGTTGATTTTCTTCATAAAATGCGTTCATCAATTGAATATTGATAATACAGTCGTGCAAATCACAATATTTTCTCGGAGAAATGAATTCATTCATATTTCGAATCAAAGAATTTCTCAGTTCACTATTCCATAGTGATACAGAACGGTGTTCAGATGCAGTCAAGAGCTTAAAGAAGTTTCTACTAATTCTGTACATTTCCAACTCTGAAGCCTTTGACCTATCAGCCTCTTCAAGGGATGCTGCAACCTTCTGCCATTCTGCTTTGACTTCCTGGCCTCCTTCATTATCGAAGTAAAGGTTGTCCCATGAGCTTGGGCTGATCATTCGAGGGTTATCAAGGGATGATGTTGTTGAGCACGATGAAAAAGAGACCAGGCTTTCAGAGGAACTCGATGACAAAAGTAAAGCATTTGATTGGTATTCTACAGGTCTTTCTGACTGATTTTCTGCTGCCCGTGGGAATGTAATTTAAATTGTGTAAACGCTTGTCGTTAATACTCCAAAATGGAGAATAACAATGAGCGTTGAAATCAACGAAAAACTGGTAGATCAAATAGCCAGTCAGATTAAAACTCAGGATGATC
>NZ_LUKQ02000156.1 GCF_001647025.1 Endozoicomonas atrinae | reverse complement strand
GTCCTCTCGATTGGTCATGGCGCTGCTCCCTGCTTGATACCAACAGGAAAACAATCGGCCAGAAAAGGGTTAATCGGGAGGTCAAATTAAACTGGTGTTTTGAAGACTTATTACATCGGTGATGACATCGGCGTCAGGTTTAGTAAATGCACCTGCGTCATTTTCAATCCAATCCAAGTCTTCACCATAAACATTACGGTAAATGGCTGGCAGATGGTCTGTCCAATCTGGGTCCAATGGGTCGTGAAGCCATTCGATACGAATGGCGTGCAGCTCGGGTCGGGTGATCAACTCAATATCATGCCCTTGTGTCCGCAGATCGCGTTCTATCGTTAATAGCTCCTCAAGCCATTGTTGACGAACAGACATCTTGTAAGGACCAAAGGCGCGTTTGATATCGCGAGTTCCATCTTCATTAACATTTCGGCTGCGCACGTAACTAATACGACCATCTCGACGACGCTTGTTACGCAGGGCTTCTTTATTCTCTGGCTTAGTGCTATCCCAAAGCTTCTGACGAAATGCCAACAGCTTATCCATCCAGGTCGCACCATTCTCGATAAGACCTTCGATCGCCTTATCTTTAGTAACCACAGTACAGGTCCAGCACCCAAAACGGGAGTTGCCACAAGATGGAGTGCTTGTATCAATGACCAGAGGGCACTCACCCGCGTTTGAACCTTTGTAGAGATCAAACAGCTCACGGTTTGTACCACCCCACGGAGCATACGTAGATAGCAAATACATCCATACCTCATCGTGAGACCAGCTCTCGATAGGCATGTACGTAAACGCTCCCGGCAACGAAGAGTGCCGGGATAGCAGGCTACCATCGATTTTATGTTTGGCGATAACCTGGGCTCGGGAGGAACTTTCCTGACTACGGGAACCAAGAATAACGATAACCTCACCAAATCTGGCTACCTTATCCATAATAAATTCACTAACCGGATCGATCTTCATCCGTTCAGTACACCACCGAAACGATGTCGTCGGTGCTGGATAGCCTTTCCCTAACAGGTTCACCCAAAAGGTTTCATTCGTCTTTGGGAAAACCTGATGGGCTGTTATGGGCAAGCCATGCTGTTTAGCGCCGTCATTCACAGCGTTAATAACATGCTTGATCTGGTCTACAACAACTGGCGTCTCAACCAAGGTATCTGAAGAAACGACATAAATGTGTTTGTGCAGCTGATCACGCTCAAGGTAAAGCAGAGCGGTATAAACCAGTGACAGGATGGTCGTAGAGTCCTTACCACCTGAAAAACCAATGACCCAGGGTTTATCATCATGCAGATAAAGTTCCTGAATCTCATGTAATAAGTTCTTCAAAGGACGACCCGCATAAACAGACATGTCGTCTGCCAGCATCTCGTCAATGCTGCTATACAGCATGTTTTCAGTGGTCATTGGTTTAAAGACTCTTCGAGGGCTTCATCCTCGGGGCTTAGTCTTACACCGAGGGTTTTACGAATTACATTTGCTGTAAGGGCTACACTGGTGCGGGCCTTACTTAAACGCCCGTGGTGCAAAGCACGACCTTCCCATAGGTCTGAATTTGCACGGGACCAGTCAATATCCACGAGCTTGCCAATATGCTCTTCCCAAGCGGTTGGAAGTTGGCTGAGCAAGTCTGCCCCCGCACAGCCTAACGCATGCAGGGCAACACCGTGAGAGTGTACATAATTTTGCCGAAGTTCTGCAGACTGGACTTCTCGCTTTTCAGCAGCCTGCCAGTCCGGCATAGACTTACTGACCAGTTCCCAATACCTAGTAGCCAGCTCCATCTCTGCTTCTGAAATTGGGTCTTTTGCGCGTTTGCGCAGCAAACTTCGGCTAGCCAGCTTAATACTACTCAAAGCGAACAACTTAATACTTCGATTTGAGATACTGGATTTTTCCATCTCAGTCAGCTTTTTAAAGCAAGGAACATTATCAACAATATAACGAGCCATCGCTGAACATGGGTCCCGATGGTCGTATAAGGTACTCAGTGAATCACTGGGACGAACAGCATGCTTGTTTAAATCAGCAAACATCTGCTGACTACGTTTCAACCCTTCATCGATAAAGAAAAGTACCGGAATGTTGTCATGACCCAGTTCACTATTTTCTTTAAGCGCAAGCTCAATGGCAGCCCTGCGGTGCTGTCCATCATTAATCAGTATTTGCGCATCCATTGGGACAGACAGCAGCCCCAGATTTGAAGCAACGCCAGTATCGGCAAAGGGCTCAAATTTGACCTGATCATTAATCGATGCAGTAATGGCTGACAGCGTGTAGTCATCCACATTATCCAACAGGTATGAGGTCAAAGCGGGCAAACGAGACTTATTCAGAATCCTCTGGGCACGAAGCTCCGGTGGAACTTCGTCTTCATCAAAAATAAATATTTTGGGTATCAGCCTCATCGGGCACATTGCAATGTAGCACGGCCGACCAGCTTGAATGCCTCTTACAGCAGGAAACTGGTGGTTATACTCGCTCACTTGTTTGCGGCTCATCACCCAACCTGTTCGCAAAAATTTAACATACAAATCGTAATTAATTGGCAACTATAACATACAAGAAATAGCATGATTTGTATTTTTTACGTACTACCAGCTTTGTTCGTAATTATGTTTTAGAAAATTAACGAACTGCAATGATTTAGCCTCCACCACCTGCACGTATTGCTAGAGATCCAATATATTAAAAATCACTATTGAAACTGACTGAGTGCAACTTTTTGTACTGAAGTTTGTGAGATACTTGGCATTTTTAAAATCCCGTGTTCCTGCCCATAAGGATAAAACCTGCCACTGGCGAAGGACTGCAGAAGAAGTAGCTGAAAAGTGTCATCAAGACTTTCTTATATTCGCTCTCTTTATACTGAGCTTACCGATTCCAAGAGTACTAACAACACCCTGGTGATTCCCAAGTCTGAACTGGGGTGGGGAACGTGCCTGAGTTACCACAGCATGGATGACCTCCCCTTTATTGATGGGGAGGAGACTGTTGTTCTCTTCAGTTCAAGAGAAGCAGAGCAACAATACCTTGCGTTAAAAGACAACGATCTGAACAGAACTGTGGCCCTGTTTGATATTTTCGTTCACGCCCCCAAAAAGCCAGAGTCAGCGAACACGCCTTCTGTACCAGTGGAGCTGGTGATTACCCTGCTCAGATCAGGCCAGACTCAGTTTGCTGATTTTTCGCAAACACTGAAACTCAGAGGCATGGGGAGTTATGAAGGCTACTTTCTTTCGTGGTATGCCTATGGTTACTTCTTGCCAGAGCTGGAAGCCGAGCATAAAAGGCATATGTCGCTGGGTGAGTTTATCCAGAAAGACCATGAACCTGCTAACGAGCCCGATGTAGAACAAGCCACTGATTATGAAACGTTGTTTTCCAAGCTGTGGGACAAAGAAGAGCGCAGTAATGCCCTGGTCGTGCCCATAACGATACCCAGCAAGAATGGCCTGCTTATTCGCCAGACCAATCTCAAGGGATCGTATCTTTTTACCCGCAATCATATTGTTCTGTTTACCAGCCTGCCTGCTAAGAAGCAGTTTCTTGAGAAGAAATTAGTCTCGCAACTGCAAGACGATCAAATAGAACTGCTGACCATTGAGCTATCGGAAACAGAGCCTGTTAGAGAGCCCACTGACGCCCCTCTTCCGCCCATGGATTCTGAGACCAACAAGCCACCAGCAGAGCCAGAAACAGTACAAGAAAACGCTGCAGAACCAGATACGGATCATGCATCAGGCAGGAAGCTTTTTCGTCCTTACTTTTTCAAATCGCTGGATGCCCTTGAGCAGCTATTTACCAATAACGGTTCATCAGAAGATATTCTTAAAGACCTGAAAAACGAGCTGGAGACCAGGCAAACCAAGGGCGCAAAACACCTGCTGCAGCAAGTGGAAGATGCATTAAATAAACCTCAGCAGCCAGAAACAGTCGTTACGCCCGCACCTCCAAAGAAAGCCTCTTATGGCGCCAACAGCCTGGCACACCTGTATCCAATAGAAAATACCGTGGAGTGCAAGCGGTTCTATGCCCAGTCCTTTAGTGC
Organism: Endozoicomonas atrinae; assembly: GCF_001647025.1. GTDB lineage: Bacteria > Pseudomonadota > Gammaproteobacteria > Pseudomonadales > Endozoicomonadaceae > Endozoicomonas > Endozoicomonas atrinae. Next base: position 9,207 of record NZ_LUKQ02000156.1, on the reverse strand, counting down.
GGCTATTGAAAAAAGCCCGCTTCCACCGAGAACCAAGAGCGCCATCCGTTATTGGAAAACCCAAGGTAGGCTCAAGTACAAAACCATTGGCGAGATTTATACCGCCACAGATGGCGGTCGAGCGCTTTGCAGCATTCCGGGTATTGGTGGAAAGAGCTTTGAACAAATTCGAGACTACCTGATCTCTCTGGCGCCTCAATCCACAGAAACAAGCTCGGAAGAAAGCCATAACAAAGCACCCGCCAAGGCAAAAGCCTCACTGGCAGACATGCACTCACTCCTTAACCGGCGCTGGGCCCCATCGGTTGAAGTTGAGGTATTGAGCTCCGGTGATGACGAAGAATCGATTCCACCAAATGCAACCGAGCAACATGCCGTTTTTGAAGATACTACTGGTAGCCAATCCCCTTTACCGGAATACGTAGCCCTGGCTAACACTATTCGAAAAGCGCTCCCGGTCAGTGATTTTCAAATCATCATGGGCCGGGGTGTTCAGGAGCTTCAGTATGACCAGCTCGGCCAACGCCTCAATATGTCCCGTCGGGATGTTCGCAAGAGAGAGCAGCGGCTGTTGAGTGAAGTCAGCCTGAACAACCAGCAGCCGCTGACAACTTTTTTGAAGGTACTAAACCAACATCTCGATTCAGTGAACGGTGATACCACGCTGGAAGCAGCCGGTGAAGTGACTCGACTCCCCTCTCATCAACTCAAACTACTGGTGTATATCGCTAATAGCCTGCAGGAACAGCCATGCTGGGTTGAGGGGAACCGCCTGTTTCGAATGGATGGTTTTTAAACAGTTTGATGCTCGCAATCTGCTTCATCATTATTGAGTAAAGAGACATGTTCAACGCTGAACACTCACCGGAAGAAAAAGCTCAAATTCTCACGGATATGATTCGTGAACGCAGTGATAAACCTCTGGATAAGAACGCATTACAAAGCATCATCCATGGGTTACTGCAGGACTTACAGAAGGACCTCGGGTCAACTGACCAACTGGTTACTCTAAGCAGCCTCGCTAAAGTTGCCAATGTTACTAAATCAGTGAGCCCCATCATCGGGAAAATGCTGCAGAAGCTCGAGGTTCCATTAGTTGGCTCACTCTCTACACTGAACGATGCAGACCAGCGTTATTATGTGGCCAAATCTCTAGAGTGGTTCGAGCCTGACGAGTTTCTGCCATTTGCGGCGTATGAAGCGGTACGTGAAGATACCGGGGAGCGAGTCAGGGCCGAACTGGTCAGTGTTATTTTCAGCTATTCCAATAGCCTGAAAGAGGCGTTTGGAACTCTGTATCAAGGGTGCCAGACATTTATTGAAGAGGCGCAAATGGATGGCAGCTCCAAACTTCTGTCGGAGTCTTCCCTCAGCACCCGCTTTCGTCGTCTGTTTGCCTGCGTTGATGACACGCTTAAACAAAGTTCTTTACCCGCTGGAGATACTGCCGGTGTGACACTTGCTCGGTTTATCGGCAAAGCATTCAGTCACCTGCCCGTCAGTCAGACCACAGAGCGCTGGCCAGCCGCCGATGCCGCCATTACGCTTCTGCAAACGTACTTGCGCTCTCACTTTTCCGTTGTGGTTGAGGCCACCAGCTATGCAGCACTGACGCAAATAAAAGGCTGGTTCAGAGCAGAAGATTGGCTGAGTTATTGCGGTGAATCCAACGCGGCCAGACTGTTAAGTAATGATATCGAAGAAGCCCTGATTTTGCTGGCTCGCTTTGGCCGGGCAGATAAAGACATGATGGACTGCTTTATACAGATACAGGGTAATCGTGATAAGGCCCGGCTTTCCCTGAATTGTGTCATTGAGCAGCACCCCGATATCCCGTCAGACCTTCACGAATGGCTGGCCAATACCGGCGTAGTTAAAGTGCAGAACACCAAAATTGATGATCTTCAACATCGCAGTATTGAACAGCAGACGGATAATTTATCAGCTGATCTTCTGTTACAGGCTGGCCTACTCTCTCCCCGATTAAAAGTGTTCTCTGACGATGCATTTCCAACTCTGCAAATGTTCAACCCCGGTGCTGCAGGCCAGGTTAAATATCTGCTGAATGCCAATAAAGAAATTCTGATGACGCTTCGCCAACTTGTCACTACCCGTAACCTCAGAGCCAAAGGCCAGATCAATGATGTGTTGGAGTATCAGGCAGCGGAACATGAAGTCGCCGGTGGCCATAAGCCTGGCACTCGAAAAGTTCGGGTGCTCCGTCCTGCCGTTGAACGGAAAGATGGACAAAAGACGGCCATTGTACGCAAAGCCCTGGTCGAAGCCGTAGTGTCAGGAGAAAATTTATGAGCCATTCGGACTGGCAGTTGCTACTCAGTAATTTGATTGCGCGTATCGAAATCGATGGCGTGACCGGACAAAAACGCTTGCCCGGAATTATTACCGATGCCGAATATGCTGCTCTGCAAAGCAGCCTTGGCCAATTGGAAGCTCTGCCTCTGGCCCAGAGCTCTGCGCCAGCTGAAAGTAAGCATCAACAAAGTGCAAACGAAGAGTACAGCTTCGACTTCAATTTTGGGGAAGATCTCGAAGATCAAAGTAGCGATGCTGAAGAGGAGGCATTGAGTAACCCCATTGTTGCTCAAGCTGTAGAGAAAGCACCTGTAGAGCTTGAACTGCAAAGCACCTATATGGACACGGCCGAAAATAGTACAACCTTTCTTTGCATCGATTTTGGTACTGCCCTTTCTAAAGCTTGTATGGTCACCCGAGAAGATGGCTACGAAGAGATTCTTCCTTTGCCTCTGGGCAAAGAAGCCGGACAGGAAAACTATATGTTCCCTGTCGTTTCTTCGGTCTACATCGGATTAGACGGCCGGATTTATTTCGGGCAAAAAGCCATTGATCGCAGTCTGGAAGAAAGAGGGTCTGCTGCACACGCCCGTTTTGACTCATTGAAGTCTTATATGATGAGTCACCCTGAAGAAGAGCGCCTGGACAACGTCTCAGCTGAACCATTTTGTCCTGAAGGGGTCAATTTCTCCGTCGGCGCGCTCATTTCATTCTACCTCGCCTATGTTACTGATCTGATCGATCAAACAGCCCTGCTTGAGCACAACCTGCAACCGTATACTTTACGGCGTTATGCCATGCCCTGTTTTCCTGATACCCGTAAAGCATGGGTTGAAAAAGAGCTTGCAACCTATCTTGCTCGCGCACAAATCCTGGGGGATACCTTCAGTGAAGAGTGGGATGAGGGTATTCCGGTAGAAGTGGCGATGTCAGCATGGGATCAAATTCTGAAACTGCCTCGTCTGCCACGTTTTCTGGTTGATGGATCTGTGACGGAGCCATTAGCCGTTATCTCCAGCCGATTAAACCCGGACTCATCAGTTGCCAGCAAGGCGCTTATGGTCGTAGTCGATGTGGGTGCAGGCACAACAGACTTTACGCTTTTCCAGATGAACGTCGATGCCAAGCAGCAGCGTTACCAGGCGATAGAAGTCGAGGGTTCGGCAATCAGTCTGAATAAAGCAGGTGATTACGTAGACCAAATATTAATGTCAGCACTGCTTAAACCGTCACGTATCTCAGCAAGCCACCCTGACTATAAAACCATTGTTCACGACCTGAAGCTGAAAATTCGCAGCATGAAAGAGCAGCTTTTCAAAGATAAGTTACTGGAGTTCTACCTCTTCGATGGTACGGCTGGCCAAATATCACTTACCAGTTTCCTTAGCCTGCCTGAGATCCGCGCATTTAGTGAAGACCTGAAGAATACGTTTATGCGCGTTCTTGATTCGGTAGACCCTTCATGGCTTATGGATAACCAGCAACAAAACATCAGTGTTGTTATTACCGGTGGTGGCGCCAATATGCCGATGCTTCAGGAGTTAACGCGTGGCCAAGTCTATATTCACGGCATCGCTTTGGATAGATCAACGCCTGCTCCTCATGTTCCACAATGGATTGAAGATGAGAGCGACCTTCTGGCTCAGGAGTACAATCAGCTCGCTGTATCCATTGGTGGTGCACGCAAATACGTTATCAATCGCCAGTCTACCCAAAAGCAATACAGCGGCTCACGCCTATCCAGAACTGCCGCTCATTTGGAAATTTCTATCGCCCAGTAGTTACTGGGCACTGTGTTGACGGATCTGTATTCTCATGGATGCAAATACTATTAAAAAGGCGTTAATGGCAGGGCCAAAAGATCTCAATGATCTGGCTCTTGCCACAGGTTTGAAGCGTAAACAGTTGGCATCTCTCCTACGAGCTTCCCCTGAAATTGAGCTTGTTCAAGGTTTGTGGGTACTGAAAGAAGTCCCTCCAACGAATGAAGCCCTCTCACAAGTAAACGCCGCCCCCAAAAAAGTACAGGAGGTTGAGCCTGGTATCCGCCTGCGTGACCAATTAAAAAAGGAACGATCATTAAAACAGCAACAGCGCCAGCATTTATCTTCTGTGAGTGGCGATTTGATTCCAAACCAGCCATTACCTTCTGTAACTGGAATTCGGGATGCTTTGAGATTAGAAGCCGAGGCTATCCCTAAAAAAATTCGTTTTCAGATCCTCAAGCGTGAGAAAGTTGATGCATTCTGGGTGTTAACGATCAAGCCTAATGACGCAGTGAATACAACGATCGATGAAAGCCTTGAAGGTGCCAAGGCCTGGTGGCCAAGACAAGATGGCGTTCATGGCCAAGCCGATATCCTTGCAGTTATTCCGGAAGAGCAACAAATTCATCTTCGTTTCTGTACAGCCCAACCACCGGAAAAAGAAGAAACAATCTACATTTATCTTCCAAGATATATTGACGCCATTATTGAAATTTGGCGCAGCAGCTGGGCTGAACGTTGCATCCAATCGCTTAGGCAAGCACGCGCTCAAACTGAAAAATCAGAAGATATTGATGTAAATCCAGACTCATTCCCCACATTACGAAAAGGCCAAAAAGCTATATTCCACCAGCTAGGCTGGCCAATTTCCTTTTTATGGGGGCCGCCAGGATCCGGTAAGACCTATACACTGGGTGCACTGCTGGCGAGCTTGATGGTCCAATATCCTGAGAAGAAAATTCTTCTGCTCAGCTCTACGAATACTGCAGTCGACCTTGCCCTGGTATCTGTGGACAACGCGCTCTCTCAACTGATCTCCGAGCACTCACCTTATGCAGCAGCTGCCAATATTGCACGAAACCGGACGATTCGCCTTGGCAATAACTTTCGAGCTGGTCACTTTACTGGAAGGGAGCACCTGATTCCCGCCGCTGATAAAAAACTGCTTGATGAACTCAGGCAACTGGAGCTGGAAGAACCATCAAAAGAAGACATTAAAAACTATGCTTTCTGGCGAGAAGCACGAGACACCCTGAGAAAAAAAATCAAAGCGCACTCATTGCTGTTATTGAAAAACAATCAGCTTTCTGCACAAACCACTACACGTGCCGCATTTACTTTTGAAGAGCTTCAACAGGTTAATTACGATCTGATTGTTTTTGATGAAGCCAGCCAGGTGGGGATTCCACACGCACTGGCTCTGATGCCTCTCGGCAAGCACTGCCTGTTCGCAGGGGACTATAAACAGTTAGCTCCCATCTGCATTTCGAAAACACCTCTGGCCAGAGAGTGGATTGGCCAATCGATGTTTAAGTACTACCGAAAAAGCGCAGAATGGTGCTGCCTTCTGGATGAGCAGTCTCGCATGGCTGAGCCCATTAGCCAGTTAATTTCCAATATATTCTATGATGGCCTGCTGCGAGTAGCCGAAGATGCCCAAAGCAGCTGTGAATGGCGCACAACACGTGAAAGTGTTGCTAATAAATCTCCAATAAAAATCCTCAGTGTCTCGGAAGATTTTAAGTGGTCCCAAAAATATAATGGTCCAATTCGCCATGAATCAGCATTAGCCTTAGCAAAGTTCCTGGCATCAATAAGCGCAGATGAACGTAACAATTGTGTCGTGCTTACCCCATTCAGAGCCCAACGTGCACTCATCAAGAATGTTTTGAAGAAAGAGGGTATGGGGAAGCTCAATGTCAGCACCATCCATCGTTCCCAAGGTTCTGAATACGACACGGTTCTATTTGACCCAGTGGATGGCAGGCATAATTTCTTCCAGTTCCAGAGATCATTGATCAACGTAGCCCTCAGTCGTGCAAAAGCACGGCTGGTCATCACTCTCTCCGATGCTGACTGCGAAGAGGCTACTTTCAAGAAAATTCGCTTTCTAACTCTGGAGAGACCAGATCACAGTTCCGTGACCACACTCACTGATCTGCAATTACAAGCTAACCCGGATCAATGGGTAGGTAAGGCTGTTCATTTCAGGGGGGTAACTGGTGTTTTTAAAGGTTGCCTGAACCAGCAGGCCATATTTATTGACTTGGAAACCGGTGAAGAGAGGAAGTTTGTGATTTAAACCGGATTCAGCACCCTCTTTTTGAGGGGTAAGCTTTATTTCCTATGTTGTATTACTCAGCCATGGCTGGCTATGGCTGCATCCACGCCAAATCGATCAAATAATATACACCACAATCAAGCCTGCCTCTCTTTTCTGCATAAGCCTTGACTCCATAGGTTATTCACAGATTTACGCACAGAAGCTGTGGATACTAAAAAACGCTTTACTCTATCATTTTGGCAATCTAAAATGCATTTGCATTATGGCAAACCAAATAGCAAGAAGTAAGAATTATGCCAACACTGATTAGTAAAGAAGATGCCTTTTCAATTGTCCACGAGCTGAATGAGCTGCTACTGGATCAAATGTACCTCACCACCAACCTAAAACATGTTAGGGAAATGAAGCAGCTATTGGACAAAGAATCTGAGAACTGCTTGCTAAATATAATATACATTTATGCAACCACTGCTGCCTGGCATGGCGGAGAAATGTCTCATGATATTCCTCTATTTATTGATATATGTGAAATGGAACTCCCCCAGTATCTAAGGGCATGCTATGCATTCACGGGCAGTCAAGACAAATTCAAAAAACTAAGAACACTTTACGAGCTGTTACACGCACGGCTTACTCTAGATGAAGCCACCTACGATCTTGGTGTTACTGCCTTTTGGGAACACCTTCCCAATGCTAGTGAAGGAATTTTAAGCCGTAGACAAGTAGCCCTTCTGGAAGGCAAGAAAGAAGACACTATTCGTAATGCCGCTTATGCTCTTGGTGATGCCTGTTTAAAGCCCTATAAAGACAATCTTTATCGTGCTTCAGACGTTATCCGCTGGCAGAAGGCCATTGGTACCTTTAAAAGTACAACCATTCGTTATGGTGACCTGAATATTCATAACGTTACTATGCTGCATTCTTGGTTACATGACTTTTGCAGCCCCTTGAGCGAAACACCTGTTTCGTTCGAGGAAATTTTTAGTGTTATTACTGCTGAGCGGAGAGAAGCATTTTCCCACTTTTGGCAGAAACCTAGTGAAGAAGCACTGCTTTCCTGGTTTTCAACTCAGAATGCAGTCAATTTGGCAGTACTTCTCAATATAGAGCCGCAGTGGCTGGTGACCCAGGTCTATCAATGTTTACTCACTGAGCTCCCGGAAAGTGATGAATTAGAAGAGCTCCGCCAAAACCGAGAGATCAGCTCTGATACTCCAACCTGTGCTGAGCTGATTCGCCAAACTCTCGTTAATTGCAACTGGGTTAAGTATCACCCCCTTCATAGAGATAAGAGAAACACGAAAATGGATGGCTATACCAGCGGTCCGGTTACTTTTACTCATGAGCATAATTTGAAAACTCAATTTTTGTGGCTTCCCAAGTCCATTGGCGAAAAAATATCGTTGCCTAAAAAACACTATTTGAAGAAGGAACTAAACCTTACTGGAAAATATGGTCGCCACAGCGGATTGAAAAAGTACACTGAAATTGCCTATGAAGATCTTTATAAGGTTGAAGTTAAGACTTTTGGAGACCTACAAACAGTTCTGGAAACATTAAAATCATTAGCTCATTATTAATAGGTGGAAGTCATGATTACTGCACATGCACACACAAGAATGCAGCAACGAGCCATCGGGTCTGAGCTACTGGACCTTATGGATATGGTTGCCATGGAAGGCTTCCAAAAAGGTGGGTCATTGATTCAACAAATCCCAAGACAGGAGCTTAGTCAGCTAATTAAAAAAACCAAGAAACTATTAAAGGCACTTAATAATGCGGACTCTGTGTATTGCGTAAGAAGCAGTAATAACCAGGTCATTACAACTGGACATAAAACCAGAATAATCAAAACCAATTATTAAATAAGCTTTAAATCATTAGGACTTAAATATGTTCAATATCTCTTTTGAACAGTTTGCTTGCACTATGAAAAGCATAAGCATTGATAAGAAAGATGCTCTTCCAGAGAGTCTAAAAATTTTTGACGATGGAAAACTGAGCAGCTACTACGCACCTTTTGATTACATTAATAAAGACGCTAGAATCGTTATCTGTGGTATCACACCTGGCCTGCAGCAGGCTGTATTGGCATTACAAGAAGCAAGCAGAAAGCTCAAGGCTGGTTGCTCCGTGGTGGAAACCAAACTTGCTGCAAAGGAAACGGCAAGCTTTGGCGGCCCTATGCGGGCCAACCTGATTCGAATGCTTGACTACATTAGTCTACCGGAGAAACTGGGCATCAAAAGTGCTTCAGATCTTTTTGGTGACCGGAAGGATCTTGTTCACTACACTTCAGCCCTACGCTACCCAGTGTTCGTCAGAGGCAAGAACTACAGTGGTACCCCGAGTATGTTGAAGACGGCAGTACTGAAGCAAATGGTCGATGACTGTCTTGCTCATGAGGTTCAGTTGCTCAGCCCCCAAACCTTGTTTGTTCCATTGGGATCGAAAGCCGAGGAAGCGCTGCTGTACTTAGTAACACAGGGGGTATTAAATGAACTGCAAATTTTATCAGGCATGCCACACCCCTCAGGGGCAAATGCAGAGCGTATCTCTTATTTTTTGGATGAAAAAGAAAAGCAGCAACTGTCAGCTAAAACCAACCCTGATATTATTGATGCCAACAAAGCTAAAATATTAAGTACTATTTCAGCAATAAAAATTTAAATAGCGTTAATAAGAATGTACTCTTGAAATACTCAAGGGTGCATTTAGGGAATGTAATTTAAATTGTGTAAACGCTTGTCGTTAATACTCCAAAATGGAGAATAACAATGAGCGTTGAAATCAACGAAAAACTGGTAGATCAAATAGCCAGTCAGATTAAAACTCAGGATGATC
>NZ_LUKQ02000155.1 GCF_001647025.1 Endozoicomonas atrinae | reverse complement strand
ACCATTCGCACCGGAGTTAAACAGCTCAGAAAGGCTATGGGAGTGGATGCGGGAGCATGACTTATCAAACAAAGCATTTTCAGGTTATGAAAATATTGTAGATTGTTGCTGTGAAGCTTGGAATAACCTTTGCAGCGAAGCTGGTCGACTGTTCAGTCTGTGCTCCCGTGATTGGGCAGTTATACAGTAGTTAGAAAATTCAATTGGTATGATTACTCTGTTCGACTATCCTGAAGATATCCGAAAAGCGATTTATACAACGAATGCCATTGAGTCCTTGAATAGCGTCATTCGTAAGGCGATCAAGAACCGGAAGATTTTTCGGACTGATGAGTCAGTCATGAAGGTAATCTATCTGGCCATGGAAAAAGCTTCCGAGAAATGGACCATGCCGATCAGGAACTGGAAAGCAGCCATGAACCGGTTTGAAATTATGTTTCCTGACCGGTTCAAGGAGTAATAGTTTTGGTGGCGTTTACACAGAATTATTTACAGGCTCGAGTGTTCAACTCTATCCATTTTATGGGTGGTTTCCATGGCAGGGCTGACCAGCCTCATGGCTTTGAGAGACTGATAGTGAAACCAGGCATTATGTTGGGCAACTTGCATGCGTCTGGAGGTTGCTGTGTGTTGTGTTATGAAAGCATTGGCAGCATTAAGTGCTTTTTCCATTTCTTCCAGATCGTCTTCATCAGAAGCTTGCTGATAACCATCCAGTGCAGTATTAAGACTTGTATATGCTTCTGGTTGGGAAAGAACTGAATTACTTTCAGTCATGGCGTACTGCCTGGTTCTGCTTTTCGTCTTCACTGGAGCGGGCTGACTTTCATTGGTTTCATTACTCCCTTGTGAGCATGAATGTACTAAATCAAAATCAGAGTCTGAACCTGGCAGTAGTGAATCAGATGAAGATGATGGAAGCCTCCCGAAGGCGCCATTAATACCACTATCATTTGAATCCGAAGAGTCTGAAAAGCTATCATCAGGTTTGGTGTTTTCCGGCAGTTTTGTATGTTGTGCCCAGCGTTTCTGTGCATCTCTCTTTTTTTTCTCTAGCCGCTTTATTTCACGCTGACATGTGGAAATCTGTTTTTTATAAGAGGGTTGGTCAGAGGTATTCGATTTCTGGAGTTGCGTGTCAGCATTTTGAAAAAAGAGAATTGCCTTTCTGAAGAAATCAAGGCTTCCCATACTCATACAGTGTTCCCCTGCTTCTGCAAAAGCAAGAGGGAGCCCATTTCCGGCTGCCTGTTCATAGTGCGAAATGATATGTTCGCTTTGAATCTGTTTGTGTCCATTTGCAGAAGAGTGGTACTGAATTTCTTTTAAGCATCCAATCATGAAATCGGTTGATCCATCCTTGAGTTCAGGGTCCACTCCTTCGAGAAGTGTTATGGCCTCATCGACCTGATTGTTCAGGTACAGAGCAATGGCCTTGATAATGACTCCCTGATAACCGTCTTTAAGGGTGCAGGTTTCTGCGCAAAATAAACCAGCATCAATGTAATCAGGCGAGTTTCTTAAATCCAGCATATTCCATAAACTGTGACGCCCCCACTCCTGTGTAGTGGCACAGTCGGCAATCCAGTGAGGCGGTGGGTTTGAGCGCTTCCCTGTTCTCAGGCTTTGCAGTCCGAGCAATGTATCCCTTTTTATCTCTGATGGGCACTGCTCTGAGCTTCCCAGTGATTGCTGAAGACATTGTGCCCATTCGATATACCGCAGGGTGAATTCATGACTGATCATCGTTAAGTTTACTACAGCAGGCAAGTGGCTTTTTTCAACAAATTCTTCATGGTTTGCTCCCGCAATGGCTAAAATATCAGAGTGATCGAATTGATAGCTGGCCAGAATTTCTTTGAATTCTTCAAACGATTCCTGAGAGGCTGTCAAATACCCTTCCTCCAACATGCTCTGCTCTGCAAACTGATGTAGATCTTTCCACAGCATTCTACTCATCTGAGAATTTTTGCAAAAATATTCGGACAGCAGTTTTAAACCGGGTGAAGTTATTATTTCAGGTTTAAGCATTTTTAAAACACCAAATCCTTCAACAGTGAATATATTTTTATCAAGCTCTCTTACCATTCCAGATACTTTAGATCTTAATTCGATTAAGGCAGGACTTCTTAACATATGAGGAATAAATGAGTTCCAGGCTGTTTGCAATGTTTCGCGTATGTCCAGGGATAGTAGCAAGCTTGCATCATCGTTTTTATTTGAATCCCATGTCAAAAGGGTGTTTTTGAAGCTCTTCAGTTTTGCAAGCCCTTGGCCCGGATGCGTATAAGCTGGGTAACCATCAACCAGACCCAGCTCTATCATGGCCATATTCCAGATAGACTGAGGGTGTCCAAGTGCCAGTGACTTTTCCAAAGCTTCCATTGCTTCACTGTAACGTCCCTGAAGATGTCGCAGATAGAAGCGCAGTTCATGAATATGAGCTTTCAGGCATGATGTTGGTCTTTTAGGCAAACTATCCTTGCTGGCACGAAGAAGCCTTTCCGCTTCATCAAAATTAGCCTCTTTCATGGCGTTCAGGGCCTCAGAACAATAGTAGCGGCAGTGGCCTTCCTTTAACTGCTCTGGCTTTCTTTTAAGCTGTTTTTCACGCAGAGACATTATGTATCTGTTTTCGTCCCTTTGTAGTTTTGATTCCTGAGAAAATGATCTAAACCAGCAGGTTTCGCTGGAGCTATCCAGTAAAGAAAGGTTGGTCTTTGGTGTTTTTGTATTTACTCTGCTTTTGCTATTTTTTTCAGAGTGTTCTTTTTTAATTTGGTATTGGCACAGAGATGAAGGCTCGTATTCTCGGTCAAGGTTTTTTTTCAGATATCCTTTGGTAGCCTCTTCACAATCAGAATTGTGATAGTTTGTTCCTGCTGGAATAATTGGCTGAAAAATGATAGTCGGTTCTAATGGATTAGCCATGCCAACTCTCCTTGGCTTATAATTATGTCAGATAGAAAAAGTTGAAATCAATCAAGATTAATAATAATTATTCATTTGATTTTGATGTTTTTATTGGTGATTGGTTCAATGGAAAGTAAGAATTCATGACAAATAGGTTAGTGTTACTTATATTTTAATTTAAATGGTTGTTAAGTCTGTTTTTTTATTTGCTAAATGGCTGCATGTTTTTCTGGTTTTTAATTAATTCTTTGAGTTTGGATGGTTTTTATAGGGAGTCTCATAGTTACTAATTAAATTTAATAAAGGGTGCAATAAATGCTGAATTTTAAAAGATATACAATAGTTATATTTCTGCTTTTTGCGGTGAGTGCTTTTGCACATACCGATCCCAGATTCAAAGAAGAGTCGGATGACGCCCGCAGTGCCAGGGCCGTCGTAGAAAGAGTGGTTCTCAGAGCTTATGAGGAAGTCCTCCAGTCAGGTGCTCATTCTGAGGAGCAGTTAACCAACGCTCCTATCTCCGGTCAGACTGATAAGCGGGGTCGACATCTGCTGTCTTTTGCTGCTTTTAACCATTTTCCCCATCTGGCCCAGTGGGGGCTTGATCACGGTGCTGACATTAATCTGGGTGATAAGGATCACGCCAATATGCTGCGCATGTCTCTGCGTAATTATAACGGAGAGATGGCTCGCTTTGCTCTGGAGAATGGAGCGGACCCTAATATTCAGATGGGTTCTGGCAATGACACCATGTTCAGTGGATTGATGAAGTGGCAATGGCCCGTTAAAGGGTTTGTTCTGGCAACAGAGTTTGGCGCCCGGCCGCGAAGTCAAAAAGAGCGTCAGGAGTTGCTGGCATATCTGAATAGCCTGCCTGTCACTCAGGAAGAACCAGCGGGTATCTGGTCGTGGATCTTTCCTGATCACAGTGATCGCCGGGAAGTGATCGATTATATCAAGGATGCACCCCGGCTTAAGGGGCAGTTGCCTTCAGCAGGAACGGGACCGCTGATTTCCACCAGTATGATTGATGTTATGGACGGGCATATTCTGGCGGCAATGGATAGCGGTGAGTTGACCGATATAGAGATGGATAATTTTCAGGTCAAGGGGAAAGGGTTTGAAGCATTTCTTACCTTTAATGGTTTTACCCGCAGTGTTGTCAAAAGACTGGCTACAATGGATCGTGCCAAAGCGATCAGAGTAGTAAAAACACTGGACGTTGAAGGGAATGACCTGCTGGTTGCTGCTATCAAAAGCCTGAATGATGAGGCTGTTGAAGCGATTCTGGCGGTAACATCAGAGACGGTGAATGCCCAGGTTTTTAAAAGTCCATACCACTACAGCAGTGGCCAGCGGCCACTGCATATGGCGATTCAGTGGGAGGTTCCCTATCGGATATTTGCTCTACTGGTCAGTAATGGCGCTAATCCGGGGCTCACAAATTCCAAGGGTGTCTCCGCTATGAAGTTACTTGAATACTATCGTAGTGACTGGAGTAAGGAGCCAGGAAAGTATGAAAAGGTGAAGAGCTTGTTTGATAGCGCATCAGGCAAGCCGCCTGCAGCAGGAGGCTGACAGGGAAGGGTTCTAAAAAGGGGGGACTATGCCCCCCTAAATGGTTAAGTCATTGCCCTTGCTCTAAATTTCTGCAGCCAGTCGGCAACCCTGGTTGATTGCCCGCTTGGCGTCGAGTTCAGCAGCCACATCCGCGCCGCCAATCAGGTGAACCGTCTTGCCGCTGATGCTATCAGCAAGCTCACGCATGGGCTCCTGGCCTGCACAGATCACAACGGTATCGACATCAAGAAGTTGCTCCTCTCCAGCGATGGAAAGATGCAGGCCCTGATCATCAATCTTATGGTATTCACAGGCCGGCACCATACGCACGCCCCTGTTAGCCAGTGACGAGCGGTGAATCCAGCCGGTGGTTTTGCCTAGGTTTTTCCCAGGCTTACTCTTCTTCCGCTGCAGCAGAAAAACTTCCTTAGAAGGCTTCGGGTGCTCGCTTTCTGTCAGCAGGCCTCCACGGTTTTCCAGAGTCATATCCACGCCCCATTCCTTCATAAAGGCAGGAATATCAAGGCTGCTGGATGGGCCTTCCTGGGTAATCAGTTCGCACAAATCAAAACCGATACCTCCCGCACCGATGACGGCTACCTTATTACCGACAGGCGCTCCCTTGAACACATCCAGATAGCTCAGAACCTTGGCGTGATCAACACCTTCAAGCTCCAGTTTTCTGGGGGTGATGCCGGTGGCGATGATGACTTCGTCAAAGTCACTGCTTTCCAGTTCTTCTGCCGTCACTTTATGGTTAAGCTTCAGCTCTACACCAGTAAGCTCGATTTGTCGTTTAAAATACCGCAGGGTCTCTTCAAACTCTTCCTTGCCAGGGACGGTTTTTGCGATATTAAACTGTCCGCCAATTTTGTCTGCAGCGTCAAAGAGCGTCACGTTGTGACCGCGATAGGCGGCTGTGGTGGCAAATGCCATGCCGGCAGGGCCTGCTCCCACGACTGCCAGCTTCTTGGGCTCACTGGTTGGCAGATAGTTCAGTTCTGTTTCATGACATGCCCTGGGGTTTACAAGACAGCTGACTGGTTTCAGATAAAAGACATGGTCAAGGCAGGCCTGGTTGCAGCCAATACAGGTATTGATTTCATCGGCTCGACCTTCAGCCGCTTTGTTTACCCACTCTGCATCGGCCAGCATCGGACGGGCCATGGACACCATGTCCGCATCACCACGAGCCAGAACTTCTTCTGCGGTTTCCGGCATGTTGATCCGGTTGGAGGTAATGACCGGAATATTGATTTCGTTGCGAATTTTTGCAGTTACCCAGGTAAAGGCCGCCCTTGGAACCATTGTCGCGATGGTGGGGACACGGGCTTCGTGCCAGCCAATGCCTGTATTAATAATGGTGGCTCCAGCCTTTTCAATCTCTTTGGCCAGCTGAACGATCTCATCCCAGCTACTGCCGCCTTCAACTAGGTCCAGCATGGAGAGACGATAAATAATGATGAAATCTGAGCCTACTCTTTCCCGGGTCTTGCTCACCATTTCTACCGGCAGGCGAATGCGCTTGGTGTATTCGCCACCCCACTCATCCTGTCGCTGATTAGTGCGGTTAACGATGAACTGGTTGATGAAATAACCTTCAGAGCCCATGATCTCCACGCCATCATAGCCTGCTTCTTTTGCCAGGGCTGCGGAGTGCACAAAGTTCTCGATCTGCTCGTCTATCTCATCCGAGGTCAGTTCTTTGGGCTTGAAAGGATTGATAGGTGCCTGAATGGCACTGGGAGCAATATTTTTCGGATGATAAGCATAACGACCAGTATGGAGGATCTGCATACAGATTTTACCGCCAGCCTCATGAACGGCGTCTGTAACCACCTGGTGGTGCTTTACATCATCCATGGTTTCCATGGTGGCAGCACCCGGCATCCCACCGCTCTCCTGGTTGGGCGCAATACCGCCTGTCACGATCAGTCCCACACCTCCGGCTGCGCGTTCGGCAAAATAAGTCGCCAGTCGTTCAAAACCGTTAGGCTGCTCCTCCAGATTGGTATGCATGGAGCCCATCAGAACCCGGTTTTTCAGCGTGGTGAAACCCAGATCCAGCGGTGCCAGAAGATGTGGGTAGGGAGTGGTCATTTTATAATCCTTCTTGTGATTCGACGCCTCATCTAGACGCTGTCAAGATAAAATGGTATTTTGACACTGTCAAGATAATTTGCATTGACGCTGGACTTCACCATCCTGTAGCAAATCACAGAAGAGCATTAAACGACTTATGACGGCCAGAAAACCCTATCACCATGGCAATCTTCACCAGAAGCTGCTTGAAGAGGCAACCCGTATGATTGGGGAGCAGGGGGTGGATGGTATTTCCATGCGCAGTCTGGCGGAGCGGGTAGGGGTCTCAAGAACCGCAGCCTATCATCACTTTAAAGATAAAAATGCATTGCTCTGTGCTATTGCCGAGCAGGGTTTTGAGAAGTGGCAGACACATTTTGCGCAACTGATGCGTGAGCAGTCAGGGGATATGAACGGCTGGTTAAAGGCTTTTGTTCGTTCCTATCTAGATCTATCCTGGGAGCATCCAGAGGAGTATGACCTGATGTTTGGTCGTCCGGTCTGGAAAAATGGTGAGCCAACGGAGAGTTTGAAGTCTGCCTCTTTTGCCTGCTTTCAGGATTATGTTGACCTTATCCGCAGCTGGCAGGGCAAGGGGAAGTTATCAAAAAATATCGATTGTCTGCGTCTTGCCCAGGTGAGCTGGAGCATGTTACATGGTATGAGTCGTTTATTAAACGATGGAATTTATCTGGACAGAAACTCCATTGATGCGATGTCGGACAGTGCCGTGGAGATGATACTGGCAGCGGCAACCACATGAAAAGAGCATTCCCACGAAGCTCATGGGAATGTGCTATGGACAGATTATTCCGCAGAAGTCACACTGATTTCAGTACTCAATGACTGTTTTTCCCCAGGCATGAGCAGTGATCCCGATGCCAGGTCTTTCGCATACCGGGTTGCTTCAACGCAAACCATTGTCTCGTATCCATCGTCACTCATGTCACCCATGCTTCTGCTCAGTTCTTTCCACGGATTCCAGATAACGGCTGAGTTATGTCCCTGATTCCGAACATGGATAATACGCTGGTTCCCCTGATCATGGATGGCAATGGTTTCATCCGGTGCCGTATAAATCCGGTCAATGGACTGATTGATGATTAAGGCTTCTGATGTTTCGCAGGGCCGATCATTTTTCAGGCTATCAATGTAGGATGCACCTGCGCCGGTAACCCAGGTTTCGGTTGCTTCGGCGATGTTAAAGTAGGTGTGTAGCGCACCACTCCATTGCCAGGGGTTCTCACCCGTGTTGATCATTTCCAGGTCAATGCGCAGTGTTTCTCCCATGGTAAAGGTCAGAATTGCGCTGAAGTCATGGGGCCAGAGCGCTCGTGTTTCTTTAGAAGCACTGAGTTTCAGGCGAAGGGTAACTGCCTGTTCGTTTTCTTCGTGATCCAGCACTTGCCATGAGCTGATTCGAGCAAACCCGTGTGATGGGCTGCTAACAGGCCCAAACCAGGGCCAGCAGACTGGCACACCACCACGTATCGCTTTTTCTTCTGAGAAGATGGCCTTGTTACTGAGCCAGATAACATCCTGATGCCCATTCGGTTTGAACTGAATCAGGTGGCCACCGTGAAGGGATATTGCCGCCTCGCACTTTGGACTTTGAATTTTCAGAATGGGCAGCCCATTCATGCTATGCCTTGCAATGGAAGGGGACAGTGTTTCTTCAAAAATCATGTCATTGGTCAGCATTGGGGAAACCATATTATCAGGTGAGCTTTCAAGGGACAGGGCTACAGTTTGAACCGCAGAGACCTTAGTGGAAATGGGGGGGATTCTACCCAACAACGGTAGGGGACGAAACCTGAATACTCAAGTATGATCTCGCCATCATACGATATGAAAAAATGGTGGTATGGTCACATGCCAATTGTGCCACCCATAACTGGATAGACAACTTTTTGATGAAACAAAAGCTATCATCTGAAGATATTATTTTTTTGATTATACTCATCAGCAGTACTCTGTGAATCTGTCTTTACTCTTTTTGACGGCTCGGTTTTTTCTTCCGGTGTATTCTCTCTACATCGTTTTGCTAAAAGTTTGTCATAGTTTCCCTTGCATTGATAAAATTTATCTCCCCCTGGGGTTAGCTCAAGATCATCGGAGATTGCTTCAAAAAAATTACCAGCAGTTTCAGCTGTAATAGGATTTAAGATCGACATATTTTTTTCAATGACACATGCAAGCTGATCAGCCCTTGCTTCGTTCAAATTACTATTTCCTACAAAATCTTTTAGAGATTGACAGAAGCGAAGGGCCGTATCGGCACGTACATGGTTTGAAAATATTTCTGGTTGCACCATAAGAATTTCTTTATGGGCCCTTCCACAACAAGAACCCCAGTGATGAGAGGACTCTCCTCCTACACAGCTGCCAACCTCCGGATAAGGTGCAATACTCCATGCCCTCTTATGGAAAATTACTTTGGGGATTTTTACTACATCTAGACCAATAACTGATTCTGAATATTCATTCCCCATTGCAGCTTGGACATTTGTTAAGGCTGTAGTTAAAAAGTCAGACGTTCTATATTTGCGTATCAAATTCCAAAAATAGATATCTAAAAGGTCATCCATATTTCTATTAGCAGGATTCTCAAAAGGCCAGTTATAGAGAGCTCGTATCCCCATCATAAACTCATGACCTTCCTTGCCTTGGCTCAAAAGCTCATTTAGGAAACATGATGTGAAATGTTTAAAGCAGGCTTTATCTTCATCATCATGCAAATTGGGAAAATAATTGAGTGTTACAAGAACCAGGGATTGGCAATCTTGAATTTCTTTCTCTGAGAGCCCCATTTCTTTATATTTAGATTCAGCATCCCAATAATTACAATTAAATCCATCAAGTTTTTCTTCAAAAACTATACTCTTTCGATCTCCGATGAGAAACTCCTCATACTCTGCTTTATGAGCCATTAACCAATCTAAGTCAGGGAAAGGACAAGTTGAAAAGAAATTCTTCACAATGCCAATGTCATCGTCATAAGTATCACTATCTTCCTGGCATTCTTTATCACAGTTTTTCATTTCCTTTAAGAATTGATTGAGTTCTGCCTCAAGCCTCTCTTGTTTATCTATAGTTTCATCTACCTCTGGCTGTTCCAGTAAAGTTAATGTCAAGGGTCTTAATGGTCTCAATTCTCGCGATGATAACGGGGTAACGCCACTTCCCGGTATATCTGAAGACCGAATATCTAGAAGAGCTGGATTTACCAATACGCCCACGTCTTGCAGAACTTCGGGCGATTGTGATGTACTTGGTTGAGATGTAGAGGCTGTAGGGGAGGGCAGATGCATAGCCTGACTGGCAGAGCTTGTCGACACTGCAGGTGAAAGTGGCTTCATAAATAATCCCTCTAGATATAAGTTACTTAGAACTTTATATCCAGGAAATAGTTCCATGCTATGAGAATCAATCTACAGGTAGCCATTAAAGTTTGTTTTTGTGCTCTTCGTACTTACTTGTGGTTCAAAAAAAAAAGTCACCGGGGTACTTTCACCTTTTAGCTAAGCACCCGGAAACGTCAAATCACTTAAGAGCGACTGAATGCTAAGGCCTTGTGTTCCATGAACCGAATCAGCAGCGTCAGAATGCCGGTCATGGCCAGATAGATCAGTCCTGCCATGGTGAACACGGTTAATGTGTCGTAGGTTTGTGCATTCAGTCTGGCAGCATAGCCCATCAAATCCATCAGGGTAATGGTGCTGGCCAGAGATGAACCTTTCATAACCAGAATAATCTCATTGCCATAAGCGGGCAGGGCACGGCGGGCTGCATGGGGCAGGATGACCCGTAGCAATGCCTGCCTGTGGGTCATGCCCAGTGCCATACAGGCCTCCCAATCACTTTTTGGCACTGCATCAATGGCTCCCTTGAACAGCAGAGTGGAATAGGCGGCTGAATTCAGTGCCAGTGCCAGCATGGCGCAGAACCAGGGTTGGCTTAACCAGGGCCAGAATATGCTGCTTTTGATGACATCAAACTGAGCCGGGCCGTAATAAATCAGAAAGATCTGGATCAGCAGCGGGGTGCCGGTAAACAGCAGAATCTGAAGTCTGACCAGCCAGTTCAGTGTTCTTACTTTCAGGGATAAGACGATGGTGAACAAGATGGCCAGCATCAGTCCGGTAAACAGGCTGGCCAGGGTCAGCTCCAGTGTGGTGCCAAGACCTTTAAGTAGCTCCGGTAAATATTCCAGATTCATGCCGTGGCCTCACTGTGGCTTACTGCTTTTTCAACAGGCGGTTCAGTTGTGCTGTGACTGGACGTCAAATGTCGATTAGAGCGGGATTTCATGCGCTCCAGTATGTTCTGACTGACCAGGGTAATTGCCAGGTAGATTAAGGCAGCAATACCATACCAGGTAAATGGCTCATAGGTGCTGGCAGCGGTCATCTTGGCCTGGAGCAGCAGGTCATGGACGCCAATCAGGGCAACCAGTGCTGTATCTTTTAGCAGTACCAGCCACTGATTTCCCAACCCGGGCAGGGCGTGACGCCAGGTTTGCGGCAGAATGATGCGGAAAAAACAATGGAAGCGGCTGATCCCCAGAGCCACTGCCGCTTCGGCCTGTCCTTTGGGAACAGCCATAAAAGCGCCGCGAAGCGTTTGCGAGGCGTAGGCCGAATAAATTAACGACAGGGCAATAGTACCTGCAATAAACGGGCTGACTTCAATAAACTCATCCGTTAACAGGAATATGGCATGGGTTGAGCCAAAGTAGATGAAAAAGACCACCAGGATTTCCGGAAGCCCACGCAATATGGCAACCACTGTACTGGTGGCGAGCGCAAGAGGTTTGAAACGGCTGAGTTCGGCAAGCGAAAACGCGATGGCCATGAACAGGCCAAGAGCCAGTGATGACAGGGCCAGCCCCAGGGTCATCACGGTCGCTTCGGCGAAGAGAGCGGTCAGGCCCACAGTTACCTCACTATATCAATCGGATCATCAAGTTCAGGCTTCCCTGTCTGTGGGGGCCCGCTTTCAGGGGGTGTTTTAAATACTGTCTGTTGAAAGAAGTTGAATCACAAAGGCAAGAAGACACAAAGCTCTCTGTTTGTTATCAAACTGCGCATGTCACAGTTTAATTTTTTCTTTGTGGTTCTATGCCTTTGTGGTTCGAGTCTGAAAGTGCTTCTGTCTATTCAGAGCGCCAGACATTTTCCTTATCAGATGGTTCGGTTATTTCTCGGAGTTGAAATACTTGGCGTGAAGCTGCTGGTAAACACCACTCTCTTTTACCTGAGCCAGCGCTGTGTTCAGCTTCTCAACCAGGGGGTCTCCCTTACGGGCCGCGATGCCCATACCAATACCAAAGTAATTGGCGTCTTTCACTTCTTCACCCACGGTCTGGTATTGGCCTTTGCTCTGCTGAACCAGCCACTCACGGGCGACCGCCGTATCGGCAAAAACGGCATCCACCCGACCATTGGTCATATCCAGCAGGGCATTCTGGTAGCTGTCGTATGGACGGGTTTTCACGCCCTGTTTTTCCAGTTTGTCGATCAGGTAAGCCTGGTGGGTACTGCCATTCTGCACACCGACAGTTTTGCCAATGAGATCTTTGGCCTCTTTGAACTCATTGTTGATGCCAGCAACAAAAATGGCTGAGTTTTCATAATAAGGCTGGGTAAAGGCAACCTGTTCCATCCGCTTTGGGGTGATGTCCATGCCGGAAATGACCGCATCAAACCGGCGGAATTTCAGACCAGGGATCAAGCTGTCGAAAGGCTGGTTGTTGAACTCACAGGTGGCATCCAGTTCCGCACAGATAGCGTTGGCCAGTTCAACGTCAAAACCTGTGAGTTCATTTTTTTCATTAAAGAACTCAAAAGGGGGGTAGGTCGCTTCCATACCAAAGCGAATGGTTTCCTGAGCCACAGCAACAGAGGAGAGGGCGGCACTGGCCAGGGCGACAGCGGCAACTATTTTTTTCATCGGGCTTTCCTTACTGACAGCTTGTTCTTGAAAGCAGTTGTTGTTGATTGGTTTTTAATTAATGTTGAAGGTAACTTTTAAAGGCACTGGTTTGTGGGGCGGTGAATCGCTCGGCAGTCCCTTCCTCGACAATTTCCCCGTTTTCCAGATAGACTACGCGGCTTGCAATTTTCCGGGCAAAGTCGACTTCGTGGGTCACCACCACCATGGTAATGCCAGAGGCCTGCAGTTCGTTAATGATCTCCACAACCTGATTGGTAATGGCGGGGTCCAGTGCGGCAGTAGGCTCATCAAACAGTAATACTTCTGGAGAGAGCATCAGCGCCCGGGCAATAGCTACCCGTTGCTGCTGGCCACCGGAAAGGGAGGAAGGCCAGGCGTTGGCTTTATCGGGCAGGCCCATCCGTTCCAGCAGCCCAATGGCCTTGTCTCTGGCTTCTGCTTTGGATATGCCCTGTTGTACGGGAGCTTCCATCAGGTTTGCAAGAACCGTCATGTGCGGCCACAGATGGTATTGCTGGAAGACCATGCCGACTTTGCGTCTCAGCTGACAGGCTTTTGCCGATGCACTGGAGGGCGAGGGCTTTTGGCCTTTGTGGAAAGTAAATTCCATGTTGGCTATGTTGAGAGTGCCCTGATCCGGACTTTCAAGAAGGTTCAGCATGCGTAACAGCGTACTTTTGCCCGCACCACTGGAGCCCAGTAATACCGTTGTTTCACCTTTATTGATGCTGAAGCTGATATCCCTCAGTACCTGGTGGTCACCAAAGGATTTGCTTAGGCTCTGTACTGCGATGCCCATTGCCTGAATCTTCTTTTTGCCTGTTGATATTTATGGCTGAATTCTCCGGCATGATCTGGATAAAATCAACAAAAAAGTGAATAAAAATTCATTTTGTTGTGATTAGACTCTATAATTGCCACATACTTCATACCAATCGCATTTTCTAAATCCTTAAGCTGCCGCCAACTATGCTTAGGCATCATTACCATGCATTATCTAGAACAGATGTCTCGTCGACCACAGCTACCCGAAGGTTTTAATGATGTTGATTTTC
>NZ_LUKQ02000154.1 GCF_001647025.1 Endozoicomonas atrinae | reverse complement strand
GCGTCATTCGTAAGGCGATCAAGAACCGGAAGATTTTTCGGACTGATGAGTCAGTCATGAAGGTAATCTATCTGGCCATGGAAAAAGCTTCCGAGAAATGGACCATGCCGATCAGGAACTGGAAAGCAGCCATGAACCGGTTTGAAATTATGTTTCCTGACCGGTTCAAGGAGTAATAGTTTTGGTGGCGTTTACACAGAATTATTTACAGGCTCGATTAGTTCCAAAATTCTTTAACAGAGGCATATATTGCCTCAATACAAATAATGAATCATCCCTGAGCTGGCATGTGTTCATTTCTTTTTCTTCTTTAATAAACAGAAGAACATGATCTGACAGAATATGTTTCAGTAAATCATCCAGTTCTTTCAGTTTATTGCCTTTAATAACACACGATGGGGAGTCTCTATCATTCTCCCTTGCCACTATAACCCGGTTTCTCAAACACCATGCAAATTGGTAGACCAGCAGCCAGTCTTTTCTATCAGGGTTCTGGGTCTTCTGATCATCCTTGGCTTTCATCAGGTAACCCTTTAACTCAAACAGAATTGTTTCGAAGCAACTGCCATACAGATCTCCCATTCGTTTGAAAGGTCTTGAATGCCTTGCATGTAGTGTCCATTGCTCCATGGCGACGACTTTGTGACTCCGCCACTCGCGCTCGACCTCTGATATAAGATCAAGGTTTTCCTTAATTGTTTTTATTCTTGAACATTGATCTTCTTCAAACCTTGACTCATCAATTTTTATATATTTATGCCAAAGTTTAGTAACCTCCTCTCTGGTTATCTGTTGCTGGTTTTTAACTTCCTCCATGATATCATTCTAGACACCCTTTCTAAGCACATTCTGATGAGTCATGTGTTCACGTTTATTAATACCCCCATGCTTCACCCCTTTTAGTACAGCTGCGTAACTGGGCGATGAAGCTTTTTTCTCATGACTCTGATACTTTGTAACCGCACCAGCGTAACTTCTTGAAGAATGATCAGTATGGCCACAGGTTTCTTTCTTATCAGTAAGATCACTGACTCCTAAAGCAGCAGCATAAGTCATTTTCATTGATTGACCTGGATTTAGACTGCCTCCTTGTTTGTCTTCATCAGGTAGCTCAGTTTTTTTTGGATGAGAGCATTGGCTAACAACTGTAATCTGACCCCTCCCTTTTTCATGGTCAGGCTTTGCTTGTAATATATTTTCATAGGATTTATTTTTGAGACTTTCAGCGACAGCTTCCGTTGTCGTGACAACCTTTGGAGGCTTATTTGATTCACTTCCGGTTAATTTTAAGCCCCCCCCATCAACAATATTTTTCTGAACCTTATAATCATCAATTCCTCTTATTTCAGTCACCACTTTTTCAGTAGTAGCTGCTGGCGGCTTTATTGACGCAACCTGAGCCCAGGATCGACCGCTGCCAGAGGCTGCTTTTGATGCACCTGAAACAACTTGGCTGTAACTAATTTGATCTACCGTATTAACTTCCATTCACTGGATCTCAACGCAGGTGCCAGACGGAAAATATAGTTAAACTTTTGGTAAATAAAAGGTTATTGTTCCAATACATTATGCCAACAGATATATAACCGTTATTTGAGGTTACAAATTAAATACCCCCCACTGCATTGCTAATTTCTTTTACTGCCCCATCAGATAAGTGATGCTTCATTTCTCATGATCTTCACACTCCACACTGCAATAAATTTAATGTCATGAAAGATACTTGGTATCATTGCCTGTCCGGTTATCAGTTTCTCAAACAGGTTTAAGCATGACGGAGCAGATTATTATTGGGGATGATGGGATTGAGCGTCAGTCCCTGAGAGCATATACAGAGAATGCGTACCTGAATTATTCCATGTACGTTATTCTCGATCGTGCTCTGCCCCATATAGGGGATGGCCTCAAGCCTGTCCAACGACGCATCGTATATG
Organism: Endozoicomonas atrinae; assembly: GCF_001647025.1. GTDB lineage: Bacteria > Pseudomonadota > Gammaproteobacteria > Pseudomonadales > Endozoicomonadaceae > Endozoicomonas > Endozoicomonas atrinae. The sequence continues at coordinate 11,754 of NZ_LUKQ02000154.1, read as the reverse complement.
CGATGAGTGAACTTGGCCTGAAAAATACTGCCAAGTTCAAGAAGTCTGCCCGCACCGTAGGTGATGTACTCGGTAAATTTCATCCACATGGTGACAGTGCCTGCTACGAAGCCATGGTATTGATGGCACAGCCTTTTTCCTATCGCTACCCCCTGGTAGATGGACAGGGAAACTGGGGCTCGCCTGATGACCCAAAATCATTTGCAGCCATGCGTTATACCGAGTCCCGTCTCACTAAATATGCTGACTCATTATTGGGAGAGCTCGGCCAGGGAACAGTGGACTGGGTTCCAAACTTTGACGGAACGCTGGAAGAACCATCCATACTTCCAGCTCGCTTACCCAACCTTCTGCTGAATGGTACCACGGGTATTGCCGTCGGTATGGCGACCGACATCCCACCTCATAATCTTTGTGAAGTGGCCAACGCCTGTATACACCTGTTGGAGAATCCCAAAGCAAGCGTTGCTGAACTTTGTGAGCATATTCAGGGGCCTGACTTTCCAACGGAAGCTGAACTGATTACTCCTCGATCAGACCTGATCAAAATGTATGAGTCGGGCAGGGGGTCCCTGAGAATGCGAGCGGTCTATCAGCAGGACAGTGGCGATATTGTAGTGACTGCACTGCCACATCAGGCATCTGGAGCGAAGGTTCTGGAGCAAATCGCAGCTCAGATGCAAGCCAAGAAGCTACCAATGGTGGCTGACCTCCGCGATGAATCCGATCATGAGAACCCAACTCGGCTGGTTATCGTTCCCAAGTCCAACCGGGTAAACATCGAAAGTCTGATGAACCACCTGTTTGCAACGACTGATCTGGAAAAAACCTACCGGGTTAATATGAACATGATCGGTGTTGATGGGCGTCCTCAGGTTAAAGCTCTCGACAAAATGCTGGGAGAATGGCTTACCTGGCGGAGTGAAACGGTACGTCGCCGTTTACAACACCGACTGGATAAAGTACTCAGCAGACTTCATATTCTAGAAGGTTTGATGATCGCCTTTTTGAATATTGATGAAATTATCGAAATTATTCGTACAGAAGATAAACCAAAAGCTATTCTGATGGATCGGTTTGGTCTTTCTGATATTCAGGCTGAAGCCATCCTTGACCTCAAATTGCGGCACCTGGCCAAACTCGAAGAAGCAAAGATTCGCACAGAACAGGACGACCTGGAGCAGGAGCGTAATTCGCTTGAACTAACTCTGGGATCAGAAAAACGTCTTAAGACGCTTATAAAGAAAGAGATCAAAGCAGATGCCGAAAGCTTTGGCGACGATCGTCGTTCTCCTATCGTCGTAAGATCTGAAGCCCAGGCGCTATCACAAACAGATTTAATGGTCTCTGAGTCTATTACCGTAGTACTTTCAAACAAAGGCTGGGTACGTTGCGCCAAAGGTCATGACGTTGATCCATTGACGCTTAACTATAAATCTGGCGACGGATACCGTTTATCCGCAAAAGGACGAAGCAATCAAACCTCAGTTTTTCTCGACTCTACCGGTCGAGCCTACTCCGTGCTGACCCATACTCTTCCTTCTGCAAGAGGGCAGGGCGAGCCATTAACCGGGCGAGTCAGTCCTCCCTCAGGTGCAACCTTTGAAGGCCTGTGTGTTGGTGACTCCAGTGATTGTTACCTGCTGGCAAGTGATGCTGGCTATGGATTTATTGCTCAATTTTCCGACATGGTCAGTAAAAACAAGGCAGGAAAAACCCTGTTGACACTGCCCAAGAATGCCCATGTACTGACCCCAATACCGGTAAGCGGCAACAACCCCATGCTGGCAGCAATCACTAATGAAGGAAGAATGTTAGTGTTCCCATTACAGGATCTTCCAAAGCTCGGCAGGGGTAAAGGAAATAAAATTATTAATATTCCTTCTGCTCGTGCTGCGGAGAGAAGTGAACTCATGACCCAACTTGCCATCATCAATGACGGTGATACGCTTACACTCTTTGCTGGCAAACGCCATGTTACTCTAAAAGCCACAGACCTTGAGCATTATCGTGGCGAGAGAGGAAGACGTGGTAATAAGCTTCCCAGAGGCTTTCAGAAAGTGGATAAGGTTGAAGTTGTTTCTGCAGGGTAACCTGCAGAATTTGTAAGTGTCTTTTCGGATAAGCCTTTTAAGGCTTATTCCGATGACATTCCCCCATGGAACAGTGTGATCGTCAAAAAAATTAAAAAATCGTTTTAGTTTAGTTATTGATTCCACAGCCACCCAAAATCATCTGGCAAACGCTTTCTGTATAAGCTTCCACATCCTCGGAATCAAGATCCTCTTTACCCAGAACAGAAGCAACCTGAGGACCATAGTCAACGTAGTATTGAGTCGTTGCCCAGATAGTAAATAAAAGATGAACAGGGTCAACTGGCTTCATCTTACCCTGAGCAATCCAGCCGTTAATAACCTCGGACTTTTCCTGAATCCAGTCATTAAAAGGCTGTAAATGATCTTTAATATGCTGTCCCCCATGCAGTATTTCACTACTGAATATACGGGATGCATTTGAGTGGGCCAGAACATATTTCATTTTGGCTCTGATAAATTGTCTTAATGCAGTTGCAGGATCATCATCTGGATTAAGACCACTGAAAACAGACTGCCATAGCTCCATAATGTGATTGAGCACAGCACCATATAACTCAACCTTACTATTGAAATAGTAGTGCACATTAGCTTTGGGCAAGCCCGCTCGATGGGCAATATCACGAATAGACGCGCCCTTAAACCCGCTGGCTACAAACTCATCTTCTGCGGCTTGAAGAATAATTTGAATGTTTTTCTGCCGGACCCGACTATTTTTTAATCCTGCCTGATCTGTTTTTGAGGGTGATGGTTGCATACTGAATACCGTACCTTGCATTGATTATACTCGATTTGAATATAGACAAGGGACGGGCTTTTTCCACGGCTTAATAAAAAACGACAGTAATCAAATAAAAAATACTGTCGTTTTTATTAGCCCATGTGATTTATCTACTTTCGATGTAATTAAGCGTTATCAAGATCTCGGTGCATATTCAAAGACATCAGAGTGAATATTCTCAGCCTTAAAATTTTCCGCTACAAGTGCATCAAAAGTTGCATAAACCATCTGCGGAGATCCACTGATATAGATTTCACTGTCAAGGACAAGATTTTTGTCGTCTATAACCGCTTCAAACAAAAGCCCCTGACGCCCTTTCCAGCCATCATCTTCAAGAGCATCACTGACCACAGGGTGATAGTGAAATTGAGAAGACGCCCAATGAACCGGAAGATTCGGCATATAGAACCCTTCTGGCGAACGAGCTCCCCAGTACAGGTAGATATCTTTATGTCCAGGCTTTTTCAGCGAGAGCTCAATCATGCTTTTCATCTGCGCAAATCCGGTACCCGCAGCAATAAACACCAGTGGCTTATCCGGAATGCTTTCAAGAAAACACTGACCTTTTGGCATTCTGATTGAAACACTGCCTTCTTCAAGCTCATTGAATAACTTAATGGAATTAGGGCTGGAAGGTAACTTTTGAATATGTAATTCCAGCTCCTTTTGCATGGGAGCCGGAGGACTGGCTATTGAGAACGCGCAAGCTTCGCCACCTGCCAGGAGAATCTCAAGGTACTGTCCCGCTCGATAGTCTGGGATATAACCCTGATAAGGTTTGAGAATAACGCGGTAAATACCTTCTGATAGCAATTGAAGATCTGAAACCTGGCAAGACTGAGTGGAAACTTGGTTGATCTGCACGAATACCGCTACCTCTAAAGCTCAACGCTTCAGGAGCCCTGAGCTTCCTGAAGCTACATAAGTGTTACTCATCAATGCCAAGCTGGTCCCAAATATCATCAACCCGGTGCTTTATGGCATCTGTCATCGAAATGGCTGTTCCCCACTCCCGGCTCGTTTCGCCTTCCCACTTGTTGGTAGCATCAAAGCCGACCTTTGACCCCAACCCGGCAACGGGAGAAGCAAAATCCAGGTAATCAATGGGTGTGTTTTCAATGAAGACTGAGTCTCTTTTTGGGTCCATACGGGTCGTCATCGCCCATATCACATCATTCCAGTCTCTGGCATTGACATCATCATCAGTGACAATCACAAACTTGGTGTACATAAACTGTCGAAGGAATGACCAGACACCAAGCATAACCCGCTTGGCATGCCCCGGATACTCTTTGCGCATGGTAACGACAGCCAGTCGATAAGAGCAACCCTCTGGTGGCAAATAAAAATCAACAATTTCAGGAAACTGCTTCTTGAGAATGGGTACAAATATTTCGTTAAAAGCCAGGCCCAGTATTGCTGGCTCATCCGGAGGGCGTCCTGTGTATGTGCTGTGGTAAATGGGATTACGTCGATGTGTCACACACTCAACCGTAAATACAGGAAATGACTCAACTTCATTGTAATAGCCGGTATGATCGCCATATGGCCCCTCATCCGCCATCTCTCCGGGATAGATAAAACCTTCAAGCACAATCTCAGCACTGGCAGGAACCTGCAGATCGTTAGTTCGGCTTTGGATTAACTCGGTCTTACAGCCCCTTAACAAACCGGCAAACGCATATTCTGATAATGAATCTGGTATCGGGGTAACAGCACCAAGAATTGTTGCAGGGTCTGCACCTAAGGCCACTGATACCGGAAAAGGTGTATCCGAGTATTTTTTCTGCCAGTCTCTAAAATCAAGAGCTCCCCCTCGGTGGGACAGCCAACGCATGATTAATTTATTCTTACCAAGTAGCTGCTGACGATAAATTCCCAGGTTCTGACGCTCTTTTTCTGGACCACGGGTAATAACCAGAGGCCAGGTAATCAGCGGTGCAGCATCACCTGGCCAGCAGGTCTGAATTGGCAGACGGGTCAGATCAATATCATCGCCTTCCAGTACTACTTCCTGACAAGGTGCCGATTTAACCACCTTTGGCCCCATGTTCAACACCTGTCGGAACAGAGGAAGCTTTTCAATGGCATCTCTCAATCCTTTCGGGGGATCAGGCTCTTTAAGGTATGCCAGCAGCTCACCAACCTCTCTCAGTGCACTGATATCCTTCTGCCCCATCCCCAGAGCAACCCGCTTCTGCGTGCCAAACAAGTTCCCCAGCACTGGCATATCAAAGCCTTTGGGGTTTTCAAACAATAGGGCTGGACCACCTTTTTTCAAGGTTCGATCACAGATTTCAGTCATTTCCAGAACTGGGTCCACTTCAAACTTGATGCGCTTGAGTTCACCCTGTTTTTCCAGCTGGTCAATAAAATCCCGGAGATCCTTGTATTTCATGAATATTTCTTCTTTGGCTCTGGGCAGTTTTACCCTGGATGGTGAAAACTACTTCAGTTGAAACAGATGATAAAGACGTTGTTGCGGTCTAATAATGATGAGGATCGAATACTAGAAGCTTGCATTGCTTAGTATTCCCGGCCCGAAAAGTAAACGTACCGAAATATCATGATCTAAGCCTGAGTATATAATTACGAAATACTTAATTCTTGAAGAAACAGGCTTGCAGGGAGCTTTTCGCCTAACCCCTGCGCTGAGACTGTGATAGTGATAAAATGACATCCTTCTCACAGTCCTTCCTATAGGAATAACAATTACTTCCGTTTCATGGACTGGAAGAACTCGTTGTTCGTCTTGGTGTGTTTCATTCGATCCAACAGGAACTCGATCGCCTGAATTTCATCCATTGGATGAAGGATTTTACGAAGAATCCACATACGCTGAAGCTCTTCTTCGGTTGTCAGCAGATCTTCTCGACGAGTACCTGATTTATTAATGCCAATAGCAGGGAACACACGCTTTTCTGATGCCCGACGGTCAAGGTGGAGCTCCATATTACCGGTACCCTTGAACTCCTCAAAGATTACCTCATCCATCTTGGAGCCGGTATCAACCAATGCTGTTGCCAGAATAGTCAGACTACCACCCTCTTCAATGTTACGGGCAGCACCAAAGAAACGCTTCGGACGTTCAAGAGCGTGAGCATCAACACCACCAGTCAAGACCTTCCCAGAAGAAGGAATAACAGTGTTGTATGCACGAGCCAGACGAGTAATGGAGTCGAGCAGAATCACTACATCTTTTTTATGCTCGACCAGGCGTTTGGCCTTTTCCAGTACCATTTCGGCAACTTGCACATGACGAGAAGGAGGCTCATCAAAGGTAGAAGCCACCACCTCTCCACGAACGGAACGAGACATTTCCGTTACCTCTTCAGGCCGCTCATCAATTAGCAGAACGATCAGATGGCACTCAGGGTTATTTCTCGTGATATTTGCTGCAATATTTTGCAGCATTAACGTTTTACCGGCTTTCGGTGGAGAAACAATCAGACCACGCTGACCTTTCCCTATAGGAGCAACCAGGTCAATGATTCGAGCGGTTAAATCCTCGGTGGCACCATTTCCCATCTCCATTGTGAGACGATCTTGAGGAAATAATGGCGTGAGGTTTTCAAAAAGGATTTTATTGCGGGCGTTTTCTGGTTGGTCAAAATTGATTTCATTAACCTTAAGGAGGGCAAAATATCTTTCTCCTTCCTTAGGTGGACGAATTTTCCCAGAAATCGTATCGCCCGTTCTCAGATTAAATCGACGAATCTGGCTTGGAGAAACATAGATATCGTCAGGCCCCGCCAGATAGGAACTATCAGCGGAACGGAGAAAACCAAAACCATCCTGGAGGATTTCCAGAACACCATCACCATATATATCTTCACCACTGCGTGCATGGCGTTTAAGTATGGTGAAAATTACATCCTGCTTCCTGGAACGGGCAAGGTTTTCGAGACCCATTTCATTCGCTATCGCCAGAAGTTCAGGAACAGACTTTTTCTTCAGTTCGGTAAGATGCATAACCAGTAGTTTGCGAATGTTAAATTGAAAGGTAAGTGGCCGTTGTCTTTGCAGGAAGATCAGAAAGTATTTGGCTTATTATGATAAAGGACAGCTATGTGTTGATTGATGCCTGCGAGTGTTTATAACGGCTGCCCTGTCTGGGCCATATCCCTGAGGTCAGAAGATTCCTGACAGCCCTGTGAAATTACAGTCTATATCCTTTTCTGGAAAATAATCAAGAATAAAGGCTTCGTCAACTGAATTGATTTAAAAATTTAATCAATAGGATATGAAAATAGAGGCCAGACGGGTGGCTGCAACGGTCTGTCACAACCACCAAACAACAGCAATTAAAGATTGCTGTCCAAAAATGCGGTCAGCTGTGATTTAGACAGGGCACCCACTTTCGTAGCTTCTACATTGCCACCTTTGAACAGCATCAGCGTAGGAATACCACGTACACCATATTTTGGTGGAGTTGCCTCATTCTCATCAATGTTCAGCTTGCAGACGGTCAGTTTGCCTTCGTAGTCCTGGGCAATTTCATCAAGAACGGGGGCAATCATTTTGCAAGGACCACACCATTCAGCCCAATAGTCAACCAGCACCGGACCTTCCGCCTTCAGAACCACTTCTTCGAAGGAGTCATCTGTCACTTTGACAATTTCGCTCATGGAATGGATCTCCTAACCATGGTACTTAAATAGTACTTAAAAGTGTTTAAAGTAAACTCAGGAGCCTTGACCGAGGGCATGCCAAACTGACTGCCAAAAGGTATCACCGGCCCAGAACTGATTCATTATGCCTGATTCATGGAATTTTGTGGCTTTTTTTTCTATAAAAATGCCATAAATCAAGGAGGCTTATAAGATTACCATGTGACACAGGCCTGTTTTTCAGCCATCAATGCAGCTTTGCTCTAGATAGAGCAACCAATAAGATTTGTGCGCATAACTCTATTAAAGTTAACCTTCTAACATCTGTTATGCTCCGGTCTGCAACTCAGTATTGTCATTTTAACGAAACGAGAGTTAATGACACTGAAAAACATAACATTTTCAATCTATTAGCTATAAAATACCATGACACAACAAGGGCGTGAACAGTCCAGCAGCCTACCACTGGTAGCAGCCATAGACCTTGGCTCAAACAGCTTTCACATGATCGTAGCCAGAGTGGATCAGGGTGAAATCCGCCCCGTAGAAAGGCTGGGTAAGAAAGTTCAGTTAGCCGCAGGGCTGAACCAGCATGACGAGCTTACGGCCGAGGCAATAAAGCGGGGCTTTAGCTGCCTGGAGCAGTTTGCACAATACTTATCTGGCAATACCTTTCAAGCTGTCAGAGTCGTGGGTACCAATGCTCTGCGTAAAGCCCGAAATAGTGACATTTTTGTTGAGAAAGCCCAGTCTATTCTGGGTTATCCAGTTGAAATAATTGCAGGAAGGGAAGAAGCTCGTCTCATTTATCTGGGTGTGGCCCAAACTCAATCTGATGATAATGAGCGCCGCCTGGTTATGGACATTGGTGGAGGGAGTACTGAGTTCGTTATTGGAGAGCGCTTTGAGCCAAAGTTGATGGAAAGCCTTCACATGGGCTGTGTGGTATTTACCGACCGTTTTTTTGGAACAGGAGAGTTAACACCACAACGATTCCAGTCAGCTTATTATGCTGCACGACTTGAATTACTGAATATTGAACAATCATTTACCCGGTTGGGCTGGGTTGATGCCGTGGGTTCATCAGGCTCAATTCGAGCAGTCAGCAGCATTCTTCAGGCCATGGGTGAGAGTGATACCATCACCCGGGACAGCCTTGAGATGCTCAAACAAAAAGTCCTGAAGTTTAACCAGATCGGTCGTGTTCGTTTTCCAGGACTGAAACCTGATCGTCAGGCGATTTTTCCTGCCGGTCTGGCCATACTCATGGCTGGCTTCGATGCTCTTGGCATAGAGCGTATGCATTACTCTGACGGAGCACTTCGCGAGGGTGTCCTACACGACATGCTCGGCAGAAACAGTCATGAAGACGTACGGGAGCGAACAATAAATGCCTTGATGAGCCGCTATCATGTTGATGAGCAGCAGGCCTTCAGGGTTATGAATCATGCTCAGAACTGCTTTGCAATGACAGCCAGCGTCTGGGGTCTGGGTGAAAATGATCTTGACCTGTTATCCTGGGCCGCGCGAGTTTGTCAAATAGGGCTTGATATCTCCCATACACAGTACCATCGACATGGTGCTTACCTGATCGATAACTCTGACCTGATGGGGTTCAGCAAGAGAGAACAGCAGCAACTCGCTCTGCTCGTCAGGGGTCATAGGCGGTCAATATCCAAATCTCTACTATCTGGCTGGCCAAAGGCAATATCACGCAAACTAATACAGCTGATTATACTGCTGAGAATTGCCAATGTACTTAGCCATGGTCGCGACGATACCTTACCTGAATACTCCATAAGCGTATCCGGCTCCACTATATCCCTGTTTTTCCCGGACGAATGGATAGAACAACACCCTCTAACGGTCGCAAACTTTGACTCTGAACGAAGCTATCTTGCGAAAATAGGCTTCAAGTTAATAGTTGCATAACACTTAATTTACCGGTTGCGGTGATCCGGAAGCCTTTGTGGCATAGACAAGCGTCTTTTCTCAGATCAAGCCTTGCTTAATACATACGCTTAGGGGCTAACCTTGGCAGTGATAAAACAGGGCTTGTTCCATTACGGCTTTCAAGTCTGACCAGCTTTTCGGTACTTAAGTTTTTTGGGGGTTAGAACGAGAATCAAAATTAAGGTCGATCTCTCGGTATTCTTCACGATCTCTGGTCAACATAATCACAGCCCCATCGATAAGATTGGTGCAGGCATCATGTACATGAGCACTGTCATTCATCAACGAGCTGGCCATAAATGAATCAACTTGATTGGAGCGAATGAGTTCATTCAGTTTTCTGTTCATCTGCTCATCTTGCTCTCTAAGCTCCTGCTTTAACTGTTCCGCATGCTGACGAATATGATCATAATTTCGCCGCACTCCCAATACATCAATAAGCTTCAAAACGGAGGCAAGACAAAGTCTAAGCTGATTGTATTGATGGCGTATCTGCTCATTATCCGAATGAAGGTAATGCCCCATGTTCTTATAGATATTCTTGACGTGTTTGATTGCCTGAACAAAATCACGGCAGGCAACTTTCAGAGCAAATAGCTCCTGCACCTGCTGTCTCCGAAGATTCCCTTCTATTGCCCCTGAGTAGTGAATAATGTCCGCATATATACCTTTGATATGTCGGATATAAAGCTCTTTTATGGTCCAGGGCTGATCATCACGAACCCAGCTGTTAACCAGGTCCTTCAGACTATCCGACTCCCTTAGCTTGTCACCGGTAAGATATATCCCATAACAAATCAGTTCGAGTGTATTCCTGTATAAATGGTCGCACTCTCTGGTCAGAGCCCTTAGCGCCGCATCTGGATAACTTAATGTTGCAGGCGTTAAGTAGCGTGCCCGGTGAATTGCAGGGTCATCTTCAGTAGCAAGGTTCAGATGAGACTGCCTTGCAGGATCGACAAAGAGAGTCTCCAACCAGCGGATAAGCAGCTTGATAAAAGGAAGTTGAACTAATATTCCAATGACATTAAATATACTGTGAAAAAGTGCGAGTTTCAGAGTGTAGTCGTCTGCCTCTATCGGTAAAAATCTGGCAGTAAAATCTACGAGCACCTTTAACTGGGGTAACAAAAGGATAGCCAGAGTTGCCGTGGCAACATTAAAAGTAATATGAGCCACTGCCAACCGTTTTCCAGCAGCATTTGCCCCCATCGCTCCCAGCACTGCCGTTATGGTTGTACCTATATTTGAACCTACAGCCAGTGCTAACGCATTATCGTAAGTCAGCTGACCTGCTGCCAGTGCAGAAAAGGTAAGCACTAGCGTAGCATTGGTTGATTGCATGATGATGGTCGCCAGAACACCAAAGAGCGTGTATACAAGAACGCCCTGCACTCCTTCCATCGAGAAACTGCTGAAATCAATGACATTCTGGAATGCTTCAAATCCTTCCTTCATGTAATGAATACCAAGAAAGAGAAAGCCAATACCCAGCAATATGTAGCCTAAACCACTGAATTTTTTCTCCTGCTGAGTCCTCAAAATCAAACCGAAAACTAGTAATGGCATTGCATAAGAAATCAGCTTTAACTTCATACCATACAAGGCAACTAACCACGCACCGACAGTACTACCGAGATTTGCTCCAAAAATGATTCCAACGCCCGCGGTCAGGCCAATCAAGCCGGCACTGAGAAAGGAAATGACAATGACAGAAACAAGTGAACTGGACTGCAAGACAGCTGTGGTAGTGATACCAAATGTCAGACTTTTCCAAAGGCTGTCGGTCGTTTTCTGAAGGAATGCCTCAAGTAACCCTCCCGTAAAGACCTTAAACCCCTTTTCAAGATAAACCATACCCAGTAGAAAAATAACCACACCAGCTGTGATCACCTGAAGCTCTGAGCTAACCCAAAAGCCGTAAGTCAACAGCAACAGTGCTGTTGGTAGAAAAATGCGTCCGAGCATATTTAGTCACTAAAGTGTCTTGATGGCCAACCGATAACACCCATCCCTAATAGCCATGAGCGGAAAATACAGAGTTATAGCTTCTGTTATCGACGGGCAAACAGGTTACCTCCAATGCTGCTTGGTCTTAAATTTATAACCATCAGAGAAAAGTAAAATTATACAGCTCTTGCTGAATACTACCGGGGGAAATAAATGGTTTAGCCCAATGCTGTAAAATGTTGTCATCACCGGCGTAAAAAGTCCTCAAAACACCAGTCCAAAATGACCTGTCGTTAAGTATAGCTTTTTGGGGTGGTCTGCAAGTCTGATAGTTCCAGAAAGTTAAATATTTTACTAAGCTGACTCT
>NZ_LUKQ02000153.1 GCF_001647025.1 Endozoicomonas atrinae | reverse complement strand
GATCATCCTGAGTTTTAATCTGACTGGCTATTTGATCTACCAGTTTTTCGTTGATTTCAACGCTCATTGTTATTCTCCATTTTGGAGTATTAACGACAAGCGTTTACACAATTTAAATTACATTCCCTTCAATATGTCTTATTCAGGAGTTTACACCAAGTATTTCTGCAGAGCTGGGCTATCGCTACTCACGCATGAATAATAAGGTCAGTCTGAACAGCCCTGATTTCATTGAGCCTATTGAGTTCAAACAGAAGGATCAAAAGCTGGCCTATATTAACGTCTCCTACCGTTTCTAACTTTCAGAAGAACCACAAGTACTATAATCAGCAACATGTCAGACTCATCTGGCATGTTGCTTTTGTATTAACTCACGCTCCGGCATCTCCAATGAAAAAGCTTATCTGTTTTCTTGTGTTACTTACCCTCCTATCCGGATGTTCGCAAATGACGACGACAACCCGCCAGACTCAAAGTGGAAAAGAGATTGCCATCGGTCAGTTCGCCCCCAAGCCAGAGTCCGAGTGCACAATGGTACATAATGAAGAACTGACTCAAAGTTTGCTTCAGCGTTATACCGATGAAGGTGCTCTACTGGGATTCTATGCTGATTCAGAAAAAACACTCGCGATCGCTGAAGCAAAATCAGCCAACTACGTACATATTTATCTTCCCCCTAAAAAAATGCTGTTTGGCATTGTTGACTTGAATTACAACGACAAACCAAGAGCCACTTATTACCAATGCAAGCAAATTCCTTTCCAGTAAGGGAGAAAAAAGTCAATGAACGTTCTTCTGGTAGAAGACGAAGCGCTTTTGCTCCACCACCTGAGTTACCAGCTTGAGGAGGCAGGGCATAAAACTCTGGAAGCCTCTGACGGAAAAAAAGGATGGGCATTTTTTCAAAACTATACGCCTGATATTGCCATCATTGACCTGGGGTTACCTGACTTTGATGGTCTCGAGCTAATAAGGAAAGCCCGAAGTGAAGGCATTGCCACACCAATCCTGGTTTTAACCGCCAGAGACAACTGGCGCGATAAGGTAAACAGCTTGAACGCAGGAGCGGATGACTATCTTGTCAAACCCTTTGAGCTTGAAGAACTCAAGGCCCGCCTGAATGCACTTCTGCGCCGTAGCGTCGGATATGCACAGCCAGCTATGAGTTGCGGTCCCTTTACCCTGGATAGCATCACAGGGAAATTTACCATTAACGATAAGCCGGTTGTTCTTACCCGTTATGAAAGTACCGTAATGGAATCATTTCTGAGAAACTACAGTAAGGTTCTTTCCCGCTCACTGCTTGAAGATCAGTTATACGGCAACAATCACAGCCCAGACAGCAATGTGCTTGAGGTATTGATCAACCGTCTGCGGAAAAAATTGAAAAAACACAGTGGGCTTAACCCTATTGCAACTGTACGTGGACGTGGCTACCGGTTTGAGTTGCCGTGCAGTTGATACGCTCTCTTAAAGGCAGGGTAACGACAGCAGTTGCTATTGTCCTCACCCTGACGTTCAGTCTGGTGCTTATCTCTGTCCTGAGTTCATTCAATGACACCGTCGAGCAGGCAGCCCGTGAGCAGATGGCATCCAATGCCAACACCATGCTTGCTGCTGCTGCCAAAGAGGAAAATGGGACTCTTGTTATGCCTGATACTCTGGCGGACCGACGCTTTAATACTCCAGGGGAAAGTACGCTTCGCGGTTATATATTTGATGCCACTGGAAAACTGATCTGGCAATCCATTTCGACAGATAATAAACCCATCGCTTACACTCCCAATTTTGATCTTGAGCAACGGGTTACGTTGAGTGTTCTTGAACTGGAAGGAAAGTCCTTTCTGGCGTATGAGGTGGACGCATTATTAAACAGGCACTCGCCTGGTTACAGTTTTGTTACCATTGTGCCCGCAAAGCGCTATCTCGACATTATCAATGTCTTCATCAATAACCTGTACATATCCATCAGCCTTATCTCTATCCTGATACTGGGATTTTTCTGGCTGGCACTCTGGTGGACCCTGAAACCTTTCAGACAGGTATCCAGGCAGCTGAATGAAATTGAGTCGGGCCAGCGGAGCTATCTTGAAGGCTCTTTTCCCAGTGAAGTACAGCGATTAACCGACAGCATCAATACTCTATTGCATTCCGAGCAGAAACAGCGGGAAAAATACCGCACCACCATGGATGACCTGACCCACAGTCTGAAAACGCCCCTCGTGGTACTGCAAAGCTTCAGCAATACACTCAAGATTCAAAGTGAAACACCAGATAAAGGCGTAATTCTTGACTTGTGCAGTAACCTCAATACCCAGATAAACAAGATGAATCAAATCATTGGTTATCATTTGCACAAATCAATTACTGGTCAGCACGGCCTGACCCGCCAGATCATTTCTGTTCAACCAATCATTGAAGATCTTCGGGACACACTGGATAAAGTGTATCTTGAAAAGCAGGTCTCCATGAGGATTGACCTTGACCCCTCCTGCCTTTTTCACGGTGATGAAGGGGACTTTCTGGAGATGATGGGCAACTTACTGGAAAATGCATTCAAGTTCTGCGAGCGAGAAGTGTTACTGACTGGGTTTATCCAGGCAGAAAACCGAAAACGGGCCAGCGAACTTATTCTTATCATCGAAGATGATGGTCCAGGCATAGCTGAAGATGAACGGGACCAGGTTTTCCAAAGAGGTGCAAGGGCAGACTGCCAGAAGCCCGGGCAGGGCATTGGACTCGCTATTGTCCGGGATCTGGTAGAAGGCTATCAGGGCAGCATTGCAATTGAAACATCCGACCTCGGAGGGGCCAGAATTGTCATTAGCCTGCCCTGTTAACCCAAAGTTCAAAACGATGAACCTGGCTGCCTCAAAAACTCGAGCTCTTCTGCCGTGGAAGTCCGACCGAGAATCTCATTTCGATGAGGGTAGCGACCAAATCGATCGATAATCTCTTTATGTTTTTGTTCCCAATGCAGGTCTAAACCATATTGCTTACGCAACCTGACAGCCTCTTCATGCACAACCCTGGACTCGCTGTGCATATAAGGCATTAATATCAGGTTTTTCTGAAACTCCCCCAGATGACCCAGTGAGCCAGCCCTGACAGCCTCCTGTGCCAGCACCAGAGCAATACCATCATAGGCAAAAGACTCAGGCGTATCCCGAAACATGTTCCTGCTGAACTGGTCAAGAATGATCAATTCCGCCACCCGCCCCTCCGGAGTCGCACGCCAGTGGAAAAGCTCACCGGCCACTGCCATGGCATGTACATCACCAAAACGCTCAATAATCTGCTGATCCAAAGCGGGGCTTTTTTCATACCACTGAGCAGGCTTCAACTCCTCAAACCAAAAGTCCAGAATGGACTGAGGCTCTTTCATCATTCGATCATCCCCCTTTAAATACATACTTAGCGTTAACGCTATCGCGAGTAAAATCAAGCGAAAGCAATTATTCATATATAAGCTCCCTGCCAGAAAAAATGTTGAGTTAACAAGCTAAAGCGTATGCCACTTGTTAACTATGTTACAAACCCGCCGATTTCTGAAATATGGACAGACCTGCAGGCGTTGGCGACTCGGGGCAGAGCCACTTTATTTCCCAACTAAACAGTCCCGATACCCCTAACAATAGCCAGACCTTTTCACTAACCAGAGGTTTGAGAGACAGACCTACCCAAGAGATACCAATAACACAACTCTCTGAACGATCAGTTGTAAAAGCTGAGCCAACTTCATACCTGAGCTGGCTCCCTGGTCCTGTAAAAGAGATAGCAAGAGCTGCTTCCTTATTCTCATATGACCTTGCCAACACTACTTATCAAACACTTACAGAAGGCTGGTCATCCCTGGGACAGGGGGTTTCCGAGGTATCTAAATTAGGGATAGGCACTCTGGGGTTTGCAGCCTCTTTGGCACAGGCGGGGCTTGCCGCAGCAGGAGAGCTTGCTGATGCAAAAGGCATAACCATACCCGATAGCAAAGTTGATATGGTTGGCTGGGCATTGGCTAAAGCCGGAATTAAAACGGTTGGAGTACCAAAATCAGAGCTGCGCCAGCTCTCTATGAGTCTTGCCAGGCTTCATCTAGGCAAACAGCAGGATATTTCTATTACCCATGGGAAGTTGGAACTGACCTCTCAGAGTCAGAGGTCATCAGGATTTAGATGGGCTCGTAGCTATAGACCGGAAAATACTCCCTCTCCTACGGCTCAGGAAACAGGGAGTCCAGCCACCAGTGGGTCAAGCCACGATGATGCCAGAATCAGAGTCTGTAATATTTATCTAAAAGGTATACAACCTGGCATCGTAAAACCAGGAGATACGGATAGCAAAGGCAATGTCAGGGAGTGCCTGACAATCAAAGCTGAGAGACTCGCCTTTGAGGTTGAATATACACCTTCCAGCTCAGAAGAAAACCAGGAGCAGCCAATAACACTCTCGGTTGAAATCAGTCAACCGGAAATTACGGGAGAAAGTAACCTCCTGTCACTAGTCGCTAATTCAATCAACCGCTACTGTTCAGGGCTGAAACATCACCTGCCAGGAGCCATTGTTCTGGATGAAGATGAAGCCTTACCAGAGAAATCCATCTGGAACCAGGAGGAGACTGGAATCCAGCTCAAGTCACAGGTCGCAAATATTAAAGTCAAAAATATCAAAAGTCTCGCACCCGGCATATCTGATTACACCCCCGAAGTAACAAACCTCTCCCTGATTGACTTAAATGCAGGTCTTCACCAGAGCCTGATAGGAGATCAGGAATCGAAACCCAATGTTTTTTTCGAACATCTTGAATTCAGTGACAACCAGGCTGGTCCATTTAATGTACGGACAGGTCAGATGAAGCTGGATGAAGACATGAATGGCGCACTTGATATTATTGTACAAACACCGTTCTCCAAATTAGAGGAGTTTATGCAGCAACTTCCTGACGCAGCGAAGGCACTGGCAAAGAAAAAAATCACCAGAAACAACGCTGGCAATAACCGACTGGGCATAATGATTCACCTTGATGTTGCTCGTGGTGATATAGACTTAAACACTCTCACTGCACTTGGGGTGAGTGAAAAGAGCTTACCTCTACTTCAGAAGCAAATTGAGAAAGCTGCAGTTAGAACACTGATGTCAAAACACACCCGATTCAGGGATCTGCCATCAGGTAACAAAGAGTTTAAGCTCGACTCTCTTGCTATTTCAGACAAAGCACCAGGGTTTATCAAAAAGAAGCTGCATGGGATGACAACAAAATCAACATCAGGCTACTACGATGTTGGCGACAAGCCTTACATTAAAACAGGCCCGAAAAGCAGAGGGATGATTTCTCTTGCTGAACTATTAGAACTGGAGGTCAGGCCTGGTTCAAATCCACCTCCTTCTGAAGAATAACTCCACCAACTTCTGATTCAGTAACTTCAGCCAAAGTGTTAACCTTCCATCAAGCAACAAAGAGTGGTCAATAAAAAACCATTACGGCAGACCCTGGTACCCCACAATAGGTACGATAATCATTCCCGATGAAAATATACTGCCACTAACCGTAAACCAGACCACTCTGAAAAACGGTTACTCATACCCTAACAAAGCAATAGAGCCATACCTTATGCGCAAGCTGGAAAACATCCCATTTGAAGAGTTAACCATTGGCACCAAAGCCAGTCTGACACGCACATTGACAGAAGAAGACCTTCTGCTGTTTGCCAAAGTATCCGGAGACACAAACCCTGTTCATCTGGATGAAGAGTTTGCCGCAACCACACAGTTTGAAGGTCGTATTGCCCACGGCATGTGGACGGCTTCAATTATCTCATGTGCCCTGGCAACAAAACTGCCAGGACCCGGTGGTATCTACCTGGGCCAGGAGCTAAAATTCATGCGTCCTGTCAAAGTCGGTGATACGGTAACCGTTGAGCTGGAGATTCTGGAAATCAACGAACAGCGAAAACGTGCGACAGTCTCAACGAATGTTGTAAACCAGCACGGTAAAGCCGTAGTGAAAGGCAAGGCAGAAATCATGCCTTCGTCTGGTAAAGTCGTTGTTGATGAATACCCTCTGCCTGAGGTGGTATTAAAGCCAGCCGACTGAACGACAGTTCTTGCCTGACCGCGCCTCTGCTGTCAGGCTTCACTACAATAATAGACCGGCACTCGCTCTACCCGTCAGTAGCCGTGCCCATAAGTGGAGAACAACAGGCAGTTATGACAATCACCTCTTTTCACCCCCCACAGCGCACTCTGATGGGACCCGGCCCTTCTGATGTACACCCAAGGATCACCGAAGCTCTGGCCCGACCGACCATTGGGCACCTTGATCCTGAGTTCATCCGAATGATGGACGAACTGAAATCACTGATCCAATACGCTTTCAAGACCAGCAACCGGCTGACACTGCCCATCTCTGCTCCAGGTTCGGCAGGGATGGAAGCCTGTTTTGCCAACCTGGTGGAAGAAGGCGACAAGGTCATCGTATGCATAAACGGTGTCTTTGGCGGTCGGATGAAAGAAAATGTCATACGCATGGGTGGCACCGCCATTACCGTTGAATCAGACTGGGGGCGTGCAGTAGACCCAAAAGCGGTTGAAGAAACACTGAACGCTCACCCGGATGCAAAAATTCTGGCCTTTGTTCATGCCGAGACTTCAACCGGTGCACGTTCTGATGCAAAAACACTGTGCAAATTGGCAAGAGAGCATAACTGCCTGACGATTGTCGACACCGTAACCTCTCTGGCCGGCTCTGAGCTGCAAGTTGATGAGTGGGGAGTCGATGCCGTCTACTCCGGCTCCCAGAAGTGCCTGTCCTGTGTTCCAGGCCTTTCACCTGTTAGCTTTAGTGAAGCTGCCATTGAGAAAATTCAGGCCAGAAAAACGCCTGTTCGCAGCTGGTTTCTCGATATGAGTCTGATCATGGGCTACTGGGGAGGCGATGGAAAAAGAGCCTACCATCATACGGCACCCGTCAATCAACTATACGCCCTGCACGAGTCTCTCTGCCTCCTACAGGAAGAGGGATTGGAAAACAGCTGGATGCGACACCAGCTGCATCATCAGGCGCTGGTTGCTGGACTCGCAGCCATGGGACTGGAAATGCTGGTTCCTGAAGAGGAGCGACTTGCCCAACTGAATGCCGTGGTAATACCAGAAGGTGTTGATGACCTTGCGGTTCGCCAGCAGTTATTGGCGGAATATAACCTGGAGATTGGTGCTGGTCTCGGTGCGTTTGCTGGAAAAGTCTGGCGGATCGGCCTGATGGGGTATGCCGCGAATCAAACCAATGTCTTGAACTGTCTCTCCGCACTGGAGTCTGCATTGCTGAGACAAGGCCATACGTTCACACCTGGTGAAGCGGTAAAAGCAGCCGTTTCCGTTTATCAATAGTAATAAAGGCTCAAAGGATAAACCCTTTGAGCCTTCCACAAGTGAACCCTTAACAACCCTATCGATTAAACCAGCTCATCAACATACTGATCACGAACATCCTGCTTAACCACCTTCTGCATAGCATTTCTCGGCAGTGGCTGTTCAGCAAAAACGACATGTGTCGGTACTTTGAATTTAGCCAATGATGCTGCCACATAGTCCTGCAGTTCAGCATCAGATAACTCTTCTCCTGGCTGAAGATGAATCGCAACAGCAAGCTCTTCACCCCACCGATCATGAGGGACACCAAAAGCAGCGCTCTCGACAACAGCCGGGTGCTCATTAATCAACGCTTCTACTTCAGCACAGTAGATGTTTTCCCCCCCACGAATCACCATATCCTTCATACGATCGCAGACATAGAGCAGGCCTTTCTCGTCCTTATAACCCACATCTCCGGAACGATACCAGCCATCCTTTAACACCTTGGCAGTTTCTTCCTCCTTGCCCCAGTAGCCGTCAATCATGGCAGGGCTTTTGATGCAGATTTCACCCACCTCGCCAATCGCCAGTTCTTTTCCATCGTCACCAATCACTTTGATTTCTGAAATGGGATAGGGAAGACCAACACTGTTTCTGTTTTCCAGATACATAGGCCCCATATTGATGGAGGCATAGAGATTGCATTCGGTCATTCCATAGCCAGTCCCAAGAAAATTAAGAGGGAACTGGGTCAGAATCTCTTTCAAAAGTGCTTCAGGCTGGGCAGCACCAACACCGGTAAGGTTCAGAATACTCTCAGTGTCGAACTGGTCAAATTCAGGGTGTTCAAGAAAATCCCAGATCATTTTTGCGGCACCAGAAAATGTGGATATTTTTTCACGCTCCACCAGTTCCAATGCTTTTCGTGCATCCCACTTTGACTGGATAACCACTTTCGTTCCCTGTCGCAAAGCAGAGAGCACCACGGTATGCAAACCGCTGCCATGGAATAATGGCAGCGCCAGCAGGACAGCAGGTGCATGGCCCCGCTTCATCGCGGCCTGGACAGACTCCGGGTGCTGTGTAGCCATGGTCATACCCGCAACAGAGCCACAGGTAATAGCCTGACCAATAGACCAGTGAGAAGAGAGTGCCCCCTTTGGCCTGCCTGTCGTGCCTGAGGTATACAGAATAAAAGCAGGGTCTTTGCCATCAATGCCAACGTCAGGCATTTCAATTGCGGGACCACTGACCAGAGACTGCCATGTGGTTACACGGTCATTCTGTGAAGTTGCTTCATCATCAACCACAATGGCCCGAACATCCATCTGAGCCAAGTCAGCAACAATATGGTTTAATCGCCGGGCATCGGCAAAAACCACCTTTGCTCCAGAATCCTCAATGCCATATTCCAGTTCATCCCGCCCTCCCCAGCTGTTAAGCGGAACAGCAATCGCGCCAGCAGACGTAATCCCCATAAAAGCAAGGATCCACTCAGGCAGATTACGCATGGCAATAGCGACACGGTCACCCTTTTTAATATCAAACTGATCAATCAGCTGTGACGCCACCTTACTGGCCAGAGAGTAAGCTTCCTTAAAGGTATAGCGCTTGTCCTCATAAACAAGAAATGGCTGATCACCAAAAGCCAGGCTTTCCCGGTAAATCTGTGGCAGCGTGGTTGGTGCATTTTTATAGGAACGGTAGGTGATGCCCTGAATAGTCGTC
Source organism: Endozoicomonas atrinae (assembly GCF_001647025.1). Taxonomy (GTDB): domain Bacteria; phylum Pseudomonadota; class Gammaproteobacteria; order Pseudomonadales; family Endozoicomonadaceae; genus Endozoicomonas; species Endozoicomonas atrinae. The sequence goes on along the minus strand of NZ_LUKQ02000153.1, from coordinate 4,822 downwards.
TCTTCAAGTTCAAACTGCGCGCCGGGACGAGTTAAACCCGCAAATACGGTCTTTACCGCATCAATAGCATTGGACATATTTTTTTATCCTTATTATTAAGAGCATGGTGAAAGCTGACTTAATTTCACTCATCCTCTGGCCCCTACTAACCAGCTACAGATGCCGACCAAAATGGCAGTATTCTGCAGACACACAAAAGAGGCACAAGCCGGTGCAAGAAATAACTTTTTTTATCATCGCCAAACTGGCAGCGGGAACAATGACAAAAACAGGCCAATCTACACTGGCAATTTTTTAAATCTCAGGTAATTTGACCAGAGAACAAAAAACCAATGTCGTATATTGTAGTAAAACGGCCACTTCCCCATCAACCGATGTCACAAAAACACAACAAATAACAAAACCACTTGATCTCCCTGTCATTTTATTTTTATAGTGCCGCTATAAAAATAAAATGACGCAGGAATTATCTTTCATGAAGCATTATGTGATTGCTCTATTATCAGCCGCGCTAATGGCAGGCTGCAGCCCCTCCAAAGAGCCTCAGTCTCTGAAAAGCACATCAATGACGGCTCCGGCATTTATCGGCCAGCCAGCGGAAGCAAAACCTTTTCAGGGAGAGAGCATCAAGCATCCTTTTATGGCTTCCGCAGGAAAAAGCACCATTCATGGTGATGGCTTTAATTCCGACGTTCACCTGATTTCTGGGCCTCTGGGCATTAACCCGCAGATACAAACCCGGGATGGATCCAATATGCCCGGGGGCATGTGTGCAACGGTTACTATGACTACCAAGGATCAACTGATTGCGCTGTGTGCATCCATTGCCGGATTTGAAATCCACATGTTGCAGCCCAGGTCTTTAGAGCTTCTCGCGCGCTACAAATTACCGAACCGCCCCAGCTCATTTCAGGCTCTGGTCAAGCGTGACCCTACGATTGTAATGACCGACACTTCAGGCGGTGCTTACTATTATCTTGATGATCAGGATCGAGTCGTTCTGGCTGATAGCACACAGCGTATTCTCAGACTGGCCAACCGTCAGACTGAAAGCGGTGAGTGGGAGTTCTATCTGGATGGCAGCTGGGATCTCAGCCAGGAAGTACCCAACGACTGTATGAACTGGAATAACTGGTTCCCGGAAGGAGAGTGCGATCCAATTACCGCCGTATTACCTGATCATAAAGGCCTGATATGGTGGGTAACCCGTTATGGTCGGGTCGGCACCCTTAACCCGGAAACCGGCAGTGTCAAAAGTACGCAATTCAAGGGTGAAGAGATCCAGAACAGTTTCGCAATGGATGAGAATGCGGCCTATATCGTTACGGATCATGCCACCTATGCCATGAATACCGACGCTAAGGGAAAGCCCACTGTTCTCTGGCAGGAAGCATACGACCGTGGATCTGCACGTAAAGTTGGCTCTATCAACCAGGGATCAGGCACTACTCCAACACTGCTGGGGGATCGATATATCACGGTTACTGACAACGCAGATGAAAGGATCAATCTTCTGGTATATCGCCGTCAGCCAGACTTTAACGGCCAACGGTTAATTTGTACGGTTCCCCTGTTTGAAAGCCAGCAGTCCGCCACTGAAAACTCCATGGTAGGCTGGGGCCGCTCAATCATTATCGAAAATAACTTCGGTTACAGCAGCGCCGTTCAACAGAAAAAGTGGGATGTCATTCCCGGTGGTATCACCCGGATTGATATCCGTAAAGATGAGTCGGGATGCGATGTTGTCTGGAACTCATCTGAAAAAGCGCCATCCGTTGTACCAAAGCTCTCTGCCGACAATGGTCTTGTGTATTTTTATACCTTTGAACCGCAGAAAAATGCTGAGGATGTCGCCTGGTATCTGATGGCTCTGGATGCGGAAACCGGTGAGACAATCTTTAAAATTCGCACAGGCGCGGGTATGGAGTTTGACAATAACTGGGCACCTATTACCATCGGCTCCGATGGTACGGCTTATGTCGGTACCATCAAAGGCATCATCGCTATCTGGGATAACCCGACAGCCTTGAGCCAGTCCGCTGAAAGTAAAGACAACCAGGGATAATTAACCATGGGCAGACCCCGCGTGCGAAACCGCATTCTGGACGCCGCCAGAGACCTTCTGGCAACTGAAGGTCTTTCAGGGCTTACAACCAGAGCTGTTGCCTTGCATGCTGGGGTTACTGAGGCCAGTCTGTTTAATAATTTTGGCGATAAAACCGGACTATTACAGGCTCTGATCAATGAAGCCCTGCCGGAGCAAACCGCTCTCACGGAGCGAATAACAGAAGACAATAAGCAAACTGCGTCATGGCTTTATGGTGTTTTTGAAGCTGCCATTTCTTACTTTGAAAAAGTTCTTCCCATTGCAGCATCTTCTCTCATAGCAGGTCAGACCTCTGTCCCCAGTGATCGGGTAGGAGGATTTTATACACCCAGGAAAATACTTTCCGACCGATTACAAACGTTGAAAGATAGCCAACGACTTCCTCAACATATTACCCCTGAACTCACAGCCGTCATGCTGATGGGAACTGCCATGCATACTGCAATGACACGACTGTCACTGGGCGACAATGGACTTTCAAATCACTTCACGCCCCAAAAACTTGCAGAAACCCTGGGTATCGCATAGTCCATAGCAACCATGAGCTTCATAAGAGCTGCGATACAATAAACACTAACCATCATAAACTGTTCACAATTTACCACCAATCTGTTAAATATTATGAACAGGTTGCCTCATGATAATTAATTTCACTTAATTATCGTAACCAATAATGACGTGCTGGCATAAAAACCACATAGAAGAGCACGCTTAATAATAAAATAAGACAGGTAGTCCCATGCCTAAGAGAATCCCCCTTTTTATCGATGGCGACTTCATCGCCAGTGAAACCTCACAGTTTATTCCTGTCACAAACCCTGCTACTCAGGAACTGCTGGCGGAACTGCCCTATGCCACCGAAGCCGAAATGGAAAAAGCGGTAGAAAGTGCAAAGGCTGCCTTTAAGCAGTGGAGGGACGTCCCTGTATCGGAGCGTGCCCGTCTGATGATGCGCTATGTTGCACTGCTTAAAGAGAACCATGATGCACTGGGAGAACTGGTTTCCCAGGATACGGGCAAAACATTTGCGGATGCCAAGGGCGATGTGTGGCGTGGCATTGAAGTAGTAGAACAGGCAGCCAATATTCCTTCCGCCATGATGGGCGAGACGGTTGAGAACGTTGCCAACAACATCGACACATACAGTTACACCCAGCCACTGGGTGTTTGTGTTGGTATCAGCCCATTCAACTTTCCGGCAATGATTCCACTGTGGATGTACCCTCTGGCGATTGCAGCAGGCAACACATTTATTCTTAAGCCCTCAGAGCAGGTACCTCTCACGGTAATGCGCCTGATCGAACTGTTTGTTGAAGCAGGCGCTCCCAAAGGCGTACTGCAAGCCGTTCATGGCGGTAAAGAGCAGGTTGACTATCTCCTGAACCACCCTGATACCAAGGCAGTGTCGTTTGTAGGCTCCGTACCTGTTGGTAAATACATCTACAAGACAGCAACCGAAAACATGAAGCGTGCCCAGTGTATGGCAGGTGCTAAAAACCATATGGTCATCATGCCTGATGCTGACAAAGACCGCGTATTAAATGGTCTTGTTGGTGCATCTGTCGGAGCTGCAGGCCAACGCTGTATGGCCATCAGTGTGGCCGTATTTGTTGGTGATAGTAAAAACTGGATTAATGAATTAAAAGACCAGCTGTCCGTCGTTAAACCAGGATCATGGAACGACCCCAAAGCTGGTTATGGTCCTATCATTTCCAAAGCGGCTAAAGAACGTGTACTGGGATTAATTGCCAAAGGTAAAGAAGAAGGTGCAACCTGCCTTCTGGATGGCAGTGACTGTACTGTTGAAGGACTTCCAGATGGCAACTGGGTTGGCCCAACCTTATTTACAGATGTCACCACAGATATGGCCATCTATCAGGAAGAGATTTTTGGCCCGGTTCTCTGCTGCATCACTGTTGATACATTGGCCGAGGCTATTGAGCTGATCAACGCCAGCCCATACGGCAATGGCACATCAATCTTCACCGGCTCCGGAGCAGCAGCCCGGAAGTACCAGCGTGAGATTGAAGTCGGCCAGGTAGGTATTAATATTCCTATCCCTGTACCGCTCCCCTTCTTCTCATTTACCGGCTGGAAAGGTTCATTCATGGGTGATCTTCATGCCTATGGCAAGCAGGCAGTTCGCTTCTATACAGAAACCAAAACCGTCACTTCCCGCTGGAACTATGATGAAGAAGCTTTCCAACAGAGTGATCAGCCAAACCTGACGATCAACCTGAAGTAAGAGTTTAAAGGCTGGCTTTTGCCAGCCTTTTCACATCTCACTGCATACACCTTAACAGAAAATCATTCAGTTCAGCGTACACCTGCCTGGATTCAGGGGTATCCGTGGCATACATATAATCAGCATGGGACATCCCTTCATAGACGTTAAGTTCTGCCATAACAGAAGCCTGTCGTAATTTCCGATGGACTCTGACTGTATCACTTAGCAGCAAATCCCGAGTACCGGTAACAAGATAGGTTGGCGGAAAGTTCTCATATTGGCCATATACTGGAGAAATAAAAGGTGTCAGCAGGTTATTAGTGCCGGCGTAAAGCGCTGCAGCCTCCGACAAAAGCCCCTTATACCAATCGCATTTTCTAAATCCTTAAGCTGCCGCCAACTATGCTTAGGCATCATTACCATGCATTATCTAGAACAGATGTCTCGTCGACCACAGCTACCCGAAGGTTTTAATGATGTTGATTTTC
>NZ_LUKQ02000152.1 GCF_001647025.1 Endozoicomonas atrinae | reverse complement strand
CAGCAGTTGGTGCCGATCAGCAAGGCCGCCTATCTTACCGTGGCGACTTTCGTTGTCAAGCGATCATTTCTCTTCCGGAAAAAGCCGTAGAAGAAAGAAGCTTTCCAACTCGCTGACGTTGCCACTCTTTGTTAAGAGACAAGGCCGTGTCAGCGGAGGCGCATCTTACCGCGCCAGCTTGATTTGTCAACCGATTGTTTTTCATTCATTTCAAAACAACCAACTTTCAAACCGCACTTCCCGGCCAGCGATGAATGTTCATTCTGCCGATCCGTGGGTGACCTCTGGGTCAGTCCGTGGAAGTGGGGCGCATTATACGGCACATGTTTCATGTGGCAACCCGAGAACAATACCTATAAAAAAACAAAACTCCGAAACAGGCGCCTCTATTAAGAGCCAAGTAGCCTATATAAAGAGGAGAGCCATGACATTGCCTTTACAAACCCCCTTCTTTAGAATGCCCTCCACAAAATAGACAATAGTTTGCACCTGACTTAAAAGCTGCAAGATACTTCAGGATACTCAACCGTTCCAAAGTGCAATGCGCTCAACCAGCTTGCCAACACTCAATGTGTCTCGTGATCGCTTACACCCGGCTCATTTCACAATAACCCACCGGACAGTAAGACATATAACAGCTCTACTATTCTCCAATAGTAAACGATCAATACCGGTGCCAATGTGCCGTTAACACCTTTCAAGACTCATACATACATTACTGGAGACTTCACTTGTTCGAACCCCACGCCAGAAACGTTGCCACAATAAAGAATGACCTTCTTTCCGGTTTAACGGTAGCGCTTGCACTTGTTCCAGAAGCTGTCGCCTTTGCCTTTGTTGCCGGTGTAGAGCCTCTGGTCGGCTTGTATGCAGCATTTCTTGTTGGCCTGATTACCGCAGCCATTGGTGGTCGCCCGGGTATGATATCCGGGGCAACCGGTGCGCTGGCCGTTGTTATGGTCAGTCTGGTCGCCAGTCACGGAGTACAGTATCTGTTCGCCGCAGTTGTCCTGATGGGTATTATTCAAGTACTTGCCGGTATCTTTAAGCTCGGTAAGTTCATAAGAATGGTTCCTCATCCGGTAATGCTCGGCTTTGTAAACGGTCTGGCTATTGTGATCTTCCTTGCACAGCTGAGCCAGTTTGGTGTGCAAGGTGAAGCTGGCTGGTTAACCGGCTCTTTCCTAGAAAACAGTGTGATTGATGTTGCCTGGATGAAAGGCAACGAACTTTATTTAATGCTTGGACTGGTTGCCCTGACCATGGCCATCATCCACTTTCTGCCCAAGTTGACCACGGCCATTCCTTCTTCTCTAGCCGCCATCATTGTGGTTACCGCTCTTGCCCTTGGCCTGAACCTGGATACCAAAACCGTTGGTAATGTTGCGGGTATTGCAGGTGGGTTGCCGGCATTCAGTATTCCTTCAGTCCCTTTTACTTTTGAAACCCTGACGATCATCTTCCCCTACTCTCTGATTCTTGCCGCTATCGGAATCATCGAATCACTGTTGACCCTGAGAATGGTTGATGAAATCACTGAAACTCACGGTAGCAGCAACCGTGAATGCGTGGGGCAGGGTGTGGCTAATGTGGTTACCGGTTTCTTCGGTGGCATGGGCGGCTGTGCAATGATTGGCCAGAGCATGATTAATGTGAATTCCGGTGGTCGAGGCCGTCTGTCTGGTATTTCTGCGGCGTTATTCCTGCTGACCTTTATTCTTTTTGCTTCTTCTTTAATTGAAATGATTCCAGTCGCTGCACTGGTCGGTGTCATGTTCATCGTGGTTATCGGAACCTTTGAGTGGAGTAGCTTCCGAATAATGAACAAAGTGCCCAAGGGAGATGCTTTTGTACTGATTCTGGTTTCCGTAGTCACTGTTCTTACTGACCTGGCTGTGGCTGTTATTGTCGGCGTTATTGTTTCAGCCCTGATTTTTGCCTGGAAACATGCCAAACATATTCAGATCGAAAAGCAGGAAGATCAGGACGGCTCCACTGTTTATAAAGTTCATGGCCCACTGTTCTTTGGCTCTACCACGCACTTCCTGGAGCAGTTTTCGCCAAAAGACGACAACAAGGATGTCATTATCGACTTCCAGGACTCGCGAGTTTGTGACCATTCCGGACTGGAAACCATTGATACGCTGGCCGAACGCTATATGAATAGCGGGAGAACACTGCACCTCCGCCACCTCAGCAATGACTGCAGAAAGCTGCTGACAAAGGCGGGCAACCTCGTGGAAGTGAATGTCATCGAAGATCCTAAGTACTTTGTTGCGACCAATGCCTGATTACGATCAATCATGACTTCAAGCCCGGACTTTGCTCCGGGCTTTTTTAACAGAGCGACCTTTGAATCCATAAACTATCTGATCAGGTATCAATTGCGAACTATAGTACCAACTGATAAATTAGCCGTTTGTGCCAATAATAAGAATATAGAGAGGCGACATAACGATGAAAACCATCGAGCAATGGTTCAGTGAATACGGTGAAAGTCACCAAAATAAAACCAACAAACTGATCCACTGGATCTGTGTGCCCTCTATTCTTTTCAGCATTGTCGGTATTGTATGGGCATTCAGCCCTGTTGCCGCCTGGGCACTTATGGCTATCACTATGCTGTTCTATTTCAAGCTCTCATTTAAGCTATCTCTGGCAATGATTGTTGTATTTGCTGCATCGGCTGCACTCTCTCAAGCGCTTGGAGCTTATGTCTTACAAGCCAGCATTGCGATTTTTATCGTCGCCTGGATCTTTCAGTTTATTGGTCACAAGGTAGAGGGGAAAAAGCCGTCTTTCTTTGAGGATCTTCAGTTTCTATTGATTGGCCCCTTGTGGTGCCTGGGGTTTCTATTTCGTAAACTTAAGATCAGCTATTAAGCACACGACCTACTTTGCCTGATACCGCAATGTATCAGGCTATCTATACCCCAGCAGCCTCTTTCTCTCCCAGTACAAACACGGCAGAACTGCTATAAAGAGGATCCAGTTCCCTAAATGTAAGACATCGCATGTCTATATTATCGCTGGATAAAAGTAATCTCTGGTCAGTAGTAAAAGCAAAAAGTGCTCAAGCAATTGCTGCTGGATCAGTCAGCAAGGGCTGATGGAGAAATTCATCGTCACATAGACCATCAGCTCCCATTCTATTTCAAGGTTGTTACTGGTCTGGCTAACAAGCCCCTCTGTGAAAATCTTGATCTGGCTGTCTATAAAGCGATCGACCCTTTTATGCAAGCCAATGCAGATATTCTGGTTGGCCACCTTGGAGCACGTCATCAGGTTCTCTTATCCCGACTCAGTGTAGTTGAGTACCATCTGGTCATTGCAACTAGAGAGTTTGAACTGCAGGGACAACCATTGTCCCAAGCAGATCTGGCAGCATGAGTTTACTATTGAGACAGCAGAAAGGTCTGGCTATTTATAATGGCGGAGTGAATGCCGGTTGCAGCCAACAGCACAAGCATATGCAGTTCACTCCAACGACTGACTTCAAACATATCCTTATTGATAGCTTGATCAATCAGCAAAAAAGCTATTTAACTCCACTGCACATTAAACAATTACCATTCCAGCATCTGATTGTTCAGCTTACAGGGCAGGAATCAGTTGAAAAAATAGTGAATATGTATCATGCGATGCTGAATAAGCTGAAACTATATGGAAAAAACTCTCAGGATGTATCTCATAACACACTGTTGAGCAATCAATGATTACTCATCGTACCAAGGTCAGCAGCCATCTTTTCAGATGTTCATATTAACGCTTTCGCGATAGCTGGACTCTTTTTTCTGAAAAATACAGACGTCATGGAAAACATGATTTCTGCAGGTCCAATCAATATATTGCGCTCTATAACAAAGCCCGCTTAATTAAGGGGAGCATCAAACATTCGCATACTCTTCACCCTTACCGAGCCAGCGATGCACCAACGGCTCGACACCTTCTGGCGACTGGCGAATTAACTCCTGCGCCGCGGTACGTACAGCCATCAACAAGTCTCGATCCCTTTCAAGATCAGCAACTCGAAACTGTGCCAGACCTGTTTGCCGGGTACCTAAAACTTCACCGGGACCTCTCAGCTCCAGGTCTTTCTCAGCAATAACAAACCCATCATTTGAATCTCTCATTACCTGCAGTCGCTCCCGGCTTTGCTGAGATAACGGCGCGTGGTACATCAACAGGCAGTGGCTGGCGATATTTCCGCGACCAACCCGACCACGTAGCTGGTGTAACTGAGCCAGCCCAAGCCTCTCAGGATTTTCGATAATCATCAGACTTGCATTGGGTACATCAACACCCACTTCAATAACCGTAGTTGCCACCAGAAGATGAAGATGACCTTCCTTGAAAGCCTTCATTACCTCAGCCTTTTCACTGGCTTTCATTCGTCCATGAACCAGACCTATAGACAACTCTGGAAGTGTTTCTTTCAGCTGCTGAGCCGTCACTTCTGCCGCCTGGCACTGCAATGCTTCAGACTCTTCGATCAGCGTGCACACCCAATATGCCTGTCGTCCTTCAAGACAGGCTGTTTTAAGACGTTTAATGACATCTTCACGACGGTCGTCTCCAATAACGACAGTATTGATTGGTGTACGTCCAGGCGGTAGCTCGTCAATCACCGAAACATCAAGATCGGCGTATGCACTCATGGCCAATGTTCTGGGAATTGGTGTAGCAGTCATGATCAGCTGGTCAGGTAGCCCTCCGTTTTTCTCTCCTTTTTTCCTTAATGCCATTCTTTGATGGACGCCAAACCGATGTTGCTCATCAATAACGGCCATGCCCAGCTTATGAAAAATCACATCGTCTTGAAACAGAGCATGGGTTCCAACCACAACCATGACTTCACCAGAAGCTATCTGATCCAGAGTCTCCTGACGTTTTTTACCTTTTGTTTTGCCAGAAAGGAAAGCCATGGAAATGCCCAGCGGCTTCAGCCAGTTTGAGAAGTTAAACTGGTGTTGTTCCGCCAGAATTTCCGTTGGCGCCATCACAGCGGCCTGATAACCATTTTCTACCGCTTGTAGAGCTGCCAACGCTGCAACCACGGTTTTTCCTGAACCGACATCCCCCTGCACAAGACGTAGCATTGGCAGTTGAGTGGCCATATCCTGACTGACTTCATCAGTGACTCTCTGCTGTGCAGAGGTGAGGGAAAAGGGAAGTTGCTCCAGCAACTGTCGGGTTAAACAGTTTTCAGGTGGCATGGCAAAACCGCCGATAGACTGCACCCGCCTTCTGAGTTGCTGAAGGCTGAGGTTATGAGCCAGCAACTCCTCAAAAGCCAGGCGCTGCTGGGAAGGGTGCCGTCCTTCACTGAGCAGTATCATCGACTCTTCTGGTGGAGGTTGGTGCAGCAGGCGAACAGCTTCCACCAGCGAACTGAGCCGATATTTCTGCCGAATATCCACTGGTAGAAGTTCCTGCAGAGAGCTTTCATCGGCGAGCAGCTTTAATGCCTGCTCGCACAGACTGCGGATTCGCTGCTGTGTCAGACCTTCTGTTGCTGGATAGACCGGCGTTAATGTTTCTTCAACGTCAGCAGGCGCATCCGATTTGATCACCCGATATTCAGGATGATACATCTCAAGCCCGGTAGCGCCTCGTCGGGGTTCTCCAAAGCATCGAACCTCTGCCCCTTGCCTGAGGTTATTTTTCTGTGCGCCGGTAAAGTGAAAAAACCTCAGGCTGATTGATCCAGATCCATCACCAATTCGGCAAAGCAGACTGCGACGCTTGCCCATAACGATATCCGATGCCAGAACTTTCCCCTGTACCACCACATCACTGTGAGGCTGCAGGGAACCAATCGGCGTGACTCTGGTTCTGTCCTGATAACGGAGTGGGAGATGAAACAGCAGGTCCTGAATATTGTGAATGCCTATCCTGGCCAATTTGTCGGCCAAAGCCTCACCAACGCCTTTTAACGTTGTTACCGGAACCGTATTCAATGACCTGTTCATACTCACCATAGGCCCACTTACTGGTCAACCGAACACTGCCTTAAGGCATCGGAAAGCACATCAATTGCCTTTGGCCTCGGAAAGCTGGCCCTCCAGGCCAGAGCCACAGTCCTGCTGGGGGAGGGCGCACAAAATGGTCGGGTACTGAGAATATTCGGGGCGTAGTGATGATCCACAACGGCAGACTGTGGCAGCACACTGATGCCCATACCAGAGGCCACCATATGCCGGATAGTTTCCAGTGAAGTGGCTTCAATCCCACTGCCGTCACTGCCAGCTTCTTTTTTACTGGCCAGCATTGGGCAGGCCTCTAGCACCTGGTCACGAAAACAGTGCCCTTCGCCCAGAAGCAGCAGTTCTTCTTGGACCAGGTCAGCCGGGTCAATTTCTCTCTGACTTTCCCACGGGTGCCCCCCCGGCAACAATACCCGAAAAGGCTCATCGTAAAGGGGCTTGGTTAACACATCCGGCTCATTGAAGGGCAGGGCAACGATAATGGCATCCAGTTCACCAAGACGAAGCTTTCTGCGCAGAACCGCCGTGAAGTTTTCCTCAATATAAAGCGGCATATTGGGTGCGGTCTGTGCCAACTGAGGAATCAGATGGGGAAAGAGGTAAGGTCCAATGGTATAGATAGCCCCCACTCTCAAGGGTGAACTGAGCTGATCCTGACCGGTTTTTGCCAGCTGCTTAATTGCCGAAGCCTCTTCCAGAACTTTCTGGGCCTGGCTGATGATCAATTCACCCATTGGGGTAACACGAACAGCATTCCGGGTTCGCTCAAACAAGGCAACCCCCAGTTCATCTTCCAGCTTTTTGACCCCAACACTCAGTGTTGGCTGGCTGACAAAGCACTTACTGGCAGCTCTGCCAAAGTGCTGCTCCTGGGCAAGGGTGACAATGTAGCGGAGTTCTGTCAGTGTCATAATGTTTTTCAACTGTCTCGATGAACAGCCCTGATCTCATAAAAGCTCAGGAAGACTGGCAAGGATGTTCGTACCACCTATAATACTGTAAATTTATACAGCTATATAAATGAAATCGCCATTATGTTTTTTCCGAAGGTTATACCAACCAATAGATGATAGCTATGAATAAGCTCAACATATTGATTGCTGGCTGTGGTGATGTGGGTTGCGAACTCGCCCGACAGCTGATTTCCATGAAGTGCTTTAATGTCTGGGGGCTTCGGCGAAATATTGAAAAGCTTCCCTCTGGCGTGAACCCCATTCACGGCGACCTGTTTAATGCTGAAAAGCTTGGCGACTGGCCTGCACAGATTGACTATGTAGTTTATGCTGCGGCTTCCAATGGGCGATCAGAAGAGCATTACCAACAGGCCTATATTGACGGGCTGCAGAATGTTCTTAACCGTTTAGTGAATGAGCGGTACCAGCCAAAACGTATTTTCTTCACATCCAGCACCAGCACATTCCACCAGAGCAGGGGGGAATGGGTAAATGAAACGTCTGCAACCCAGCCTGTGAAATTTAATGGTCGAGTTATGCTGGAAGCAGAAAGCCTGTTACACCATGCACCCTTCCCCGGTACTGCTGTTCGTTTTGGTGGTATTTATGGGCCCGGCAGGAATCGATTAATTAGCCGTGTTTTAAAAGGTGAAGGCTGTCCGGCAGAACCGGAAATCTACAGTAATCGCATTCATCAAAAAGACTGTGCAGGTATCATCGCGCACCTTATTCGAAGAGATATGGATAATATGCCTGTCGATAACCTGTATCTTGGTGTCGACAATACTCCTGCAACAACGTTCGATGTCCTGCAATGGCTAGGGGAACAGCTGAATGTGTCATTAGATAATGAGAGTTATCCATCGCCACAGCGCGGGAACCGAAGGTGTTCGAATCAGAGGATTATTGAGACAGGTTATAAATTTTACTTTCCTGACTACAAAAGCGGCTATTCAAGTCTTATCCATAACAGAAATTAATAAAAATTAAAATTTTTAAACTCGTTATGAGCAGATGGACACAGAAGTGTAAGGCAAGACGAAGTGACGAGTCATAGCCTTAGGGCCATCTGCGCAATAGGGAGTTAGAAAGTGCAATTGGTGTAAGCCCTACTGCCAGGTTCTGCAGGTATTCTTACTACCAGCAGAGCCTGATAATCCACAGCGCAAATAATCCTGAATCACCTTTAATAAAAGCTTATTAACGGCTTACCAAGATATAATTCACAGAGTTATCCACAGGATAAGCTATAGATAGAACATCTGGATAACAATGCTGCCTATTATTTTTGAACTATCACTTTAAAAATCTTTCTATACGGTTAATTCGTTTAAATTTTAACCACTGAAAAGAGCATAATATTGTGAGTACGGCCCTATCAACCTCGGTCCCACCAGCACACAACATGGTGCAGTGCCTCAATCTGGAAAATAAGAAGAGCACTGCACCAACACATTTCCATTCAGGAAGATCGGTTAATGAAGTTTCTGAAAGACAAGGGGATATCACAAAGAGCTCAATACCAGCAGGAGAAGGGCGTATACAGAATGAACCGAACAAAAGTCACTCAGAAATTATGGATATGCAATGGCAGAGCCACTGCCAGTTCTATTCCGAATGTTCACACTGTCTGAGACTCCAGACCAAACCCAGTATCGACAGCGCAACTCAGCCGATTGTGATCATCAATACATCGGAAAGCTGTAAAAGAATCAAACCCAAAAGAAATGTGCGTCGCAGAATATTCGTAGAGCCCCTGACCGAAGATCAAGAGCTCATCACTGAAGAAACTTACTTAAGTTCCAAAATAGCCTCTACCTCTACTGGCACTCCTTTTGGCAACTCTTTGACACCAACAGCAGCACGGGCAGGATAAGGCTGCTTAAAGAACTCAGCCATGACCTCATTCACTTCAGCAAAGTTAGCCATATCGGTAAGAAAAATGGTCACTTTAGCAGCATCATCAAGAGTGCCACCAGCAGCCATGGCAATGGCTTGAAGGTTTTCAAAACAGAGACGGGTTTTCTCCTTAAAACTTCCCTCCAGTAATTCCATGGTTTGTGCAACCAGTGGAATCTGGCCTGAGATGTAAACAGTGGTTCCTGCTTTTACTGCCTGGGAATAGGTCCCAATGGCCTGGGGCGCCTTATCAGTATTAATCGTCTGTCGGTTACTCATCGATCTACTCTCTTAAATTTGGGAATCAGAAGCCCTGGGGAAAGCTCTCAGCCCCCATGGAAAAACCGAAAAAGAAGACACCCGATACTAGGGTGTAAACATTATTTTTCAAGGATTAAGAGCAATATTTACCGGATTGTGACCACTATTTTTTAACAGTGGTAATACCAAAGCATTTTAGTGATGAGTTTTAATAAACAAAGGATTATGAATCTCGACGCCGTCGAATGATGGAGTGGACACCTTTAATAACCCGAAGTCGTTTAATAATTTTTGCCAGGTGAAGCCGATCCCGGACACTGAGCAGCAGCTGAACAATACTGCATCGAGAATCCTGCTCTACCATGCTGATCTTCTCAATATTGCCTTCCACCGCAGTAATTGCTGTAGCCAGAGAGGCAATCATGCCGCGGTGATGCTCCAGCTCTACGCTGAGCTCTACGGTAAACTCACCGGAAACCTCCTTATCCCACTCAACTTCCAGAACCTTCTCTGGGTTATGTCGAATTTCGGAGACATTGGGGCAGGTATCAGTATGAATAACGATACCTCGGCCCGAGCTGACATGACCCACAACAGGATCACCCGGGATTGGGTAACAGCACTTACCAAAGCTGATGACCATTCCTTCCGAGCCACGAATAGAGAGTGGTTTCTCGCTATTGGAAAGGTCCAGCTGGCTCTTGTTCTCAGGCAGGCTGCCAGGCTCAACCAGTATCTTCGCAACGATATAGGCCATACGGTTACCGAGGCCAATATCTTCCAGAAGCTCATCAAGGTCATCCAGACTAAATACGGATAGCTGCTTGTGAATGACCTGTTCGCTAATTTGCTCAAGACTACTGTCAAAGCTGACCAGCGCTTTGTTCAGCAAACGTCGGCCCAGGGCGATTGACTCGTTTCTGCGCTGATGTTTGAGGAAGTGGCGGATGTTGGATCGGGCCTTGCCGGTCACTACGAAATTTAACCAGGCTGCATTTGGTCTTGCACCAGGCGCGGTAACGACTTCAACCGTTTGACCACTCTGCAATGGCTGACTGAGAGACGCCAGACGTTTATTAATACGACAGGCTACACAGGTATTACCCACATCGGTGTGAACAGCATAAGCATAGTCAACCGCTGTTGCCCCTTTGGGCAGTTCGAGAATATGCCCCTTGGGAGTAAAGACATAAACCTCATCCGGGAAGAGATCGATTTTAACGTTCTCAATAAACTCCAATGAGTCTCCCGCGTTTTTCTGCAGTTCCAGTACACCTTTGAGCCATTGCCGTGTTCTGGCATGACTGCCAGACAGTGCTTCTTCTCCAGATTTATAAAGCCAGTGAGCAGCAATACCATTATTGGCCATATCTTCCATTTCCTGAGTCCGGATCTGGATTTCTATGGGCACGCCGTGCATACCAAACAGTGTGGTATGAAGCGACTGATAGCCATTGGCTTTCGGGATGGCGATGTAATCTTTGAACCGACCGGGAATGGGCTTATAGAAGTTATGGACAATGCCAAGCGCTCGATAGCAACTGTCAACTTTATCCACAATGATTCGGAACGCAAACATGTCCATGATGTCATCAAAAGACTTGCGCTGGTTTTTCATCTTGCTATAGATACTGTACAGGTGCTTTTCACGCCCTACTACCCGGCCTTTAAGGCCTTCTTCCTCCAGACGGGCGGCAATCGCCTGCTGAACCTGACTGACCAGATCTTTGCGGTTGCCACGGGCATTGCGTACCGCCTGTCGAATCAGCCGGGCACGCATGGGGTACATGGCAAAAAAACCCAGGTCCTCCAGCTCTATCCTGAGCGTATGCATGCCAAGACGATTGGCAATGGGAACGTAGATATCCAGCGTTTCTTTGGCAATGCGACGGCGCTTGTCAGGCCTCAGCACACCCAGTGTACGCATATTATGGAGACGGTCCGCCAGCTTAACCAGAATGACTCGAATATCCTTGGCCATGGCCAAGGCCATTTTCTGGAAGTTTTCGGCCTGGGCCAGCGTCTTGTTTTCAAAATTCATGTGGGTCAGCTTACTGACCCCATCCACAAGATCCGCAACCACATCACCGAACTGCCCGGCAATGTCCTGCTTTTCGATACCGGTATCTTCAATGACATCGTGCAGCATGGCTGCCATCAGGCTCTGATGGTCCATGTGCATATCGGCAAGAATAGAGGCTACTTCGAGGGGATGAATTATATATGGGTCACCACTTCGGCGTGTTTGTCCGTCATGGGCCTGCTCCGCATAATAGTAGGCCCGACGAACCAGGTTGACCTGCTCGGGATTCAGATAGGACTTCAAGCGGCCGGCAAACTCATCGATGGTCAGCAAAGTCCGCTCCTTACGCGCAGATCATCCATTGCACCTTCTTATCTTCTAAAACTTGTGATCTAAAGATAGTACGAAGGTAAAACGCTTATTGTTCTACACCAGCCAGAAACATTGCTGCTTCATCGTCATCAACCGTGCGATCGTCAACGGAAAGAGGGGTCACCAGGCCTTCTGCAATTTCACGCAGTGCAACCACCGTTGCCTTATCGTTTTCCCAGTCTACCTTGGGATCCTTACCGCCAATAGTCAGCTGGCGGGCACGCTTGGAGGCAACCATAACCAGCTCAAAGCGGTTATCTACGTTATCCAGACAGTCTTCTACAGTTACTCGAGCCACATTTTACTCCATCAATTAGTATCAGATTCCGATAACAGAACCTTAATGCCGGTTTGCCGGACCCTTTAGTGTACTTTACGACCTATAGCCAGACAAGCTTTAGCAGG
Source organism: Endozoicomonas atrinae (assembly GCF_001647025.1). GTDB lineage: Bacteria > Pseudomonadota > Gammaproteobacteria > Pseudomonadales > Endozoicomonadaceae > Endozoicomonas > Endozoicomonas atrinae. Next base: position 2,055 of record NZ_LUKQ02000152.1, on the reverse strand, counting down.
GTTAGTGTTTGCTCCATAAGGAGTGCGGATTATAGTATTCGTAAGCATGATCTAAGCAGAAAAACAGTCCTGCCTGAAAATAACTCGCCGAACGGCCAAAAGCCTGGAATAAATACATGGTGAATATCCCGAACAGCTCTGGAGCAAACAAGACCAGAGAGAGAGCCAAAAAGCTTCAAGATCTTCGTGATGCAATGGCTGCACATGGCATTGACGCCTGGATCATCCCATCTTCAGATGCCCATAACAGTGAGTATGTAGCTCCTCACTGGGAAGGTCGTGTCTGGCTCTCCGGCTTTACCGGCTCTGCGGGCACACTGGTGATAACACAAGACAAAGCAGCACTGTGGACTGACGGCCGCTACTTTATTCAGGCGTCAGAACAGCTCGCGGATTCAGAAATCACCCTGATGAAAGATGGCCAGCCAGGAGTCCCTTCAATGGTTGACTGGGTGGCAGGTGAAGTTACTGAGCAGGGCTGCATTGGTTTCGATGGTGCGACTCAGAGTCTGAGCAACGTCAGAAACCTCGAAAAGAAATTGGCTGACAAATCAATTACTTTGAAATTCGATCACGATCTGCTGAATGATATCTGGCCTGACAGACCTGCATTGCCTGCTGAGCCCGTATTTGTTCACGAGGATTTATATTCAGGTAGAAGCCTCACCGAAAAAGTCGCTGATGTTCGAGAAATTCTCAAGGAACGACAAGCAGCAGAACTTCTCATCACCACACTGGACGATATTGCCTGGCTGTTTAATCTAAGGGGCTCTGATATCGAGTGTAACCCTGTATTTCTTGCCTATGCACTGATCTCAACAGACCGCATCACACTGTTTATCAACAAAGAGCGAATAGAAGCTGATGCACTGGCAGTACTGGCAAAGGCTGGCGTAGATCTGGCTGATTATGATGACATCCTGGACAGGTTATCAACGCTTCCAGATAACACTCGCCTGATGATCAACCCGGCCAATACCGGTTATAAACTTGCCGCCGCCATTCCTGAATCGATTAAGCTTATCGAAGACAGATTGCCAACGACAGACCTTAAGGCCATTAAAAACAGCACAGAAATTGAACGGATGAAGGATTGTCATCGCCGTGACGGCGCTGCAATGGTTCGTTTTATGCGCTGGCTGGAAAGCAACATTCCAACTGGACAGCTGGATGAAGTCAATATTGATGAGCAGCTGCTTCAATTTCGCTCAGAGTCCGAATATTTCAAAGGGGTCAGCTTTCCCTCTATCGTTGGCTACGCCGGGCATGGTGCTATCTGTCATTACCGGGCGGATGAAGCGTCTGCTTATCCTATTAAAAACAAAGGGTTGCTGCTCATCGACTCCGGTGCTCAGTATCCAGATGGTACAACGGATATCACCCGAACATTTGCCTGTGGGGAGATGACTGATGAGGAGAAGAGAGACTATACCTTGGTGATGAAAAGCCATATTGCTCTTGCCACTGCCAAGTTCAAGGAAGGAACACGGGGGATACAGCTTGATGCCATTACCCGGCAGCCTTTATGGAGTGAAGGTATCGACTTTAATCATGGTACCGGCCATGGGGTTGGTTACTTCCTGAATGTGCATGAAGGCCCACAGAGCATCAGCCCAAGATGGTTTGACGTTGCTCTGAAGCCAGGCATGCTGGTTACTAACGAACCAGGTATTTACCGTGATAACAAACATGGTGTCAGACTTGAGAATATTATGCTGGTTGCTGAAGACATCGAGAATGAGTTTGGAAAATTCTTCAAGCTTATTCCTATGACACTTGCTCCATTTGATACTAAGCCACTGGTTAAAGAGCTAATGACTGATGCAGAAATTCAGTGGTTGAATGGATACCACAGAATGGTGAAAGAAGCACTTTCCCCTCTTCTAGATGGGCATGATGTGGATTGGCTAAAAGAAGCCACTAAAAGAACGGGAATGTAATTTAAATTGTGTAAACGCTTGTCGTTAATACTCCAAAATGGAGAATAACAATGAGCGTTGAAATCAACGAAAAACTGGTAGATCAAATAGCCAGTCAGATTAAAACTCAGGATGA
>NZ_LUKQ02000151.1 GCF_001647025.1 Endozoicomonas atrinae | reverse complement strand
ACCATTCGCACCGGAGTTAAACAGCTCAGAAAGGCTATGGGAGTGGATGCGGGAGCATGACTTATCAAACAAAGCATTTTCAGGTTATGAAAATATTGTAGATTGTTGCTGTGAAGCTTGGAATAACCTTTGCAGCGAAGCTGGTCGACTGTTCAGTCTGTGCTCCCGTGATTGGGCAGTTATACAGTAGTTAGAAAATTCAATTGGTATCATTTATTGTTGTCTTGTGGTTTTGCAGTTATGCGTACAATAGCTCGAGCTGGTTATCTGGCTGTTATTAAGGGGTAGACTGAGGGGGGCGGACTTTAGTTCCCGACTCTTTATTTGAAAGGATGTATTGATAAGCCTGCGGGTATTTAATGTGTGTAAGAAACTTCCTGTGGGGGGGCGGTGGTTTAGGCTCTGCTGGTAAAGCTTAAGTGGCAGCGTCCTTGGGGAAGAGGCCATAAAAAAAGCACCTTACGGTGCTTTTTTTATGGCTGATGATTACTCATCAAGGAAGCTGCGGAGGTGATCCGACCGAGTTGGGTGGCGTAACTTTCTCAGCGCCTTCGCTTCGATCTGGCGAATACGCTCACGGGTTACGTCGAACTGCTTGCCTACCTCTTCGAGAGTATGGTCGGTGTTCATGTCAATACCGAAACGCATTCTCAGCACTTTGGCTTCGCGAGCAGTCAGGCCAGACAGAACCATGCGGGTTGATTCCTTCAGGCCTTCACCCGTTGCACGGTCGATTGGTGACTGCATGGTGGCATCTTCAATAAAGTCACCCAAATGAGAGTCTTCATCATCACCAATGGGTGTCTCCATGGAGATTGGCTCTTTAGAGATTTTCAGTACCTTGCGAATCTTGTCTTCTGGCATATCCATGCGCAGAGCCAGTTCGTCAGGTGTTGGTTCCCTGCCCATCTCCTGCAGCATCTGTCTAGAGATCCGGTTCAGCTTATTGATGGTTTCAATCATGTGAACCGGAATACGGATGGTGCGAGCCTGGTCTGCGATCGATCGGGTAATCGCCTGTCGAATCCACCAGGTGGCGTAGGTCGAAAACTTGTAACCACGACGATATTCGAACTTGTCCACGGCCTTCATCAGGCCGATATTTCCTTCCTGAATCAGGTCGAGGAATTGCAGGCCACGATTGGTATATTTCTTGGCAATAGAAATAACCAGACGAAGGTTGGCTTCAACCATTTCTTTCTTGGCGCGGCGTGCGCGAGCTTCGCCAAGCGACATTTTACGGTTGATGTCTTTTATCTGGACCAGAGAAAGGTTGAATTCTTTCTCGATATTGGCCAGCTTTTTCTGGGCACGAACAATCTCTTCACGATAGTTTTGCAAGGCTTCAACGTAACCACCGCTTCCGGCTGCCAACTCATCGATCCATCCAAGGTTGGTTTCGTTGCCTGGAAATGCCTTAAGGAAAATCTTGCGAGGCATTTTTGATTTACGAACACACAGTTGCATTACGGCGCGTTCATTATCACGGATGCGTTCTACGGCATTACGGATTCTGAAAACCAGCATGTCGAAGATGCGTGGAACCAGTTTCAGAGGCATGAAAGCTTCGGCCAGTTCCTCAAGTGCCGCCTGGCTATTATCACGACCATTGCTGGCAATGGCAGTGGTGGCTTTTTCCAGAGCATCTCTCAGAAGGGTAAAGCGTTCCCTGGCTTCTTCCGGATCAAGTCCGCTATCAGCCTCTTCATCATCATCGCCGTCTTCATCATCGTCGTCGTCAAGTGACTCGTCGATTTCAACCTCTTCAACGTCGGTGGTGGTGATCTCAGTATCATCATCGGGGTCTATGTAGCCACTGATGACGTCTGTCAGGCGTCCTTCTTCTTCGGTAAGACGATCGTACTCATCGAGAACAATCTGGGCAGAACCAGGAAACTGAGCCAGAGCTGACATGACTTCACGCCAGCCTTCCTCGATGCGCTTGGCAATCTGGATTTCGCCTTCACGGGTTAACAGCTCTACTGTACCCATTTCACGCATGTACATGCGAACCGGGTCAGTGGTTCTTCCTGCTTCCTGTTCGACAGCGGCAAGTGCTGCGGCTGCTTCTTCCGCGGCAGCCTCATCGGTATCGGCTTCAGCCATGAGCAGAGTATCGGCGTCTGGAGCGGTCTCGTAGACGCTGATGCCCATGTCATTGATCATGCGGATAATATCTTCCACCTGATCAGGGTCGGAAATATCTTCCGGAAGATGGTCATTAACCTCCGCGTAAGTCAGGTACCCCTGTTCCTTACCACGGGCGATAAGCTCTTTTAATCTGGATTGTTGTTGCGAATTTGCTGACATATCAACCCTTTAACAGCGGATATTGACGAACCGGACAAAAAAACGTAAGCAGGCAATTATAGCTCATAAACTGGGTGTAGTACCACAGGGCAGCGGCCCGACTTGGTTGGACGAGGTACCGGAATGCATTCCATGACGCGGGTTACCTTTCCTTGGTGTTTTCAGACCGGGTTTGAATTAGAAATGTGGCCAATAATGCAGTTCCACGGGACACAGTGACATTCAAGTATACCTAATATTTTTTGTTGTGCAGTTATTTTTTTACAGCTTTGGGTTTTACTCCTTAGGTAGCTGAGGGCCACTTTCCTTATAGTTGAGGCTTCGACGCTTGCTTTCAAGTAGTTCCAGGTATTTTTTTCGTGTTTCTTCATCAAGCTGGCTTGGTCGCTTGTTTTGCAGGCTGGAAATCAGAAAACTGCTGTGCTCATTATGATTATGAGCTTCGTTATGCTTCTTGCGGATTTTTGCCAGGGTTTCCAGAAACTCATCCCGGTGAGCTGTGGTTCCGTGATCCAGGGCTGCCAAGGCCTGCAGGCGCTCTCCTTTTTCTGTTCCGTACCATTGGGCAATGAGCGTGCTGGTTTTTAGTGACGGTTCTTTTTTTAGTATGGTTAACAGGTCGATCAGTAATTTACTGTCACTGTCGTTTTCCAGTTTCAGATTGTCAAATGGCTCTGAAACTTCCTGGGCAAACTCCGGGTTACATAATAATTGTCGTATGGCATAACCGGAAGTCACCAATCTTGCGGAGTTGGTCTGGCGGGTTGGTGAAAGTCTGCGTGAAGTCTCTGGAGCGGTATGATTTGTATGTTCCTCAGGTGTGTACTGCCTTTCTTCATAGTCAGCATCAAAGAAAGGCATTGCCTCATAATGGCTGTGATGAAAATGCTCTTCCTGGCCTGATGGTGTGTTTTGTGTTTCTGGCTCTGGTCGACTTGTCGTTGATTCTCTGGTACGAGCGCTTTCTTGAAAGTGGGCTTCCAGGTAGTGTGTATCCAGTCCTGTCCGGTCTGAGAGCTTTTTCAAAAGTAACTGACGAAACAAGCCTTCTGGTAGTTTGTCAATGTAAGGTTGAGCCAGTTTGGCCAGACGGGCACGGCCATCCATGGTGGTCAGATCCAGTTCTGACTCAAGTTCCCGGAACAGTAAATTATCAAGACTGATAGCCTGGCTCTTGATTCGCTCAATAAAGCTTTCAGAGCCTTCCTTGCGAACCATGCTGTCCGGATCTTCTCCCTGTGGTAGAAACAGGAAGCGAGCCTGGCGACCATCCTGCATATTGGATAGTGTGGATTCCAATGCGCGCCATGCGGCACGCCGGCCGGCATCATCACCATCGAAGCAGAAAATGACTTCGGGTACGACTTTGAACAGTCGCTGCATGTGGTCAGAGGTGGTGGCCGTACCTAGTGTGGCTACGGCGTTGGTGATGCCTTGCTGAGCAAGGGCAACAACATCCATATACCCTTCAACTACCAGAATGCGGCTCAGCTTGCGATTGGCCTGCCGAGCTTCAAATAGTCCGTAAAGCTCTTTGCCTTTGTGGAAAATAGGTGATTCGGGAGAGTTCAGGTACTTGGGTTTTTCATCACCAAGCACGCGCCCGCCAAAAGCAATATAGCGGCCCCGGCTATCGCGGATAGGGAAAATGATACGTTCCCGGAATCGATCATACACCGTGTTGCGGTCTTCATTTTTGACCAGCATGCCGGTGGTAATCAGTTGTTGCTCTTTTTCTGGTGATGTGGCCAGTTCTTTTTTCAGGTTGTCCCAGCCGGGTGGGGCAAAGCCGATGGCAAAGTGCTGGCAGGTCTGCTGGTCAAGCCCCCGGTTTTTCAGGTAATGGGATGCTCTGGGGGATTGCTCATGTTGTTTCAGCTGGCGGCTGTAAAAGTCTACCGCACGATCCATTAGGTTATAGAGTTCACTGTGGTCCGGGCCGCGTTGCTTGAGAGGATTTTCTTCTCTGGGGACTTCCAGGCCCAGCTGCCCTGCCAGGGTGTCAATTGCTTCTGGAAAGTCCAGGTGGTCGTGGTCCATGACAAAGCCAAGTGCGTTACCACTGGCTCCGCATCCAAAGCAGTAGTAGAACTGCTTGTCAGGACTCACCGTAAAAGATGGGGTCTTTTCTTTGTGGAAAGGGCAGCAGGCGGAGTAGTTGCGACCGGTTTTTTTCAGCTTAACCCTATTATCGATAACATCCACGATATCAATGCGGGTAAGCAGGTCATCAATAAAATACTGGGGAATCCGTCCGGCCATGATGGAGTGCTGCGCCTGAAACAGGAAAGAAAATAACTATTGAGTAGATACTATCACCCGTCAGGGTGGGTGTCAGCTTAACCGGGATTTAACGATTTTGCTGATGGATGACATGTCTGCCCGGCCCTGAGCCTGTGGTTTGACAATGCCCATCACCTTGCCCATGTCGGCCATGCTGGATGCGCCTGTGCTTTTAATGGCGAGGTCGACCAGTTCGGTGATTTCAGTTTCCGATAGCGGGGTAGGGAGAAAGTCGGCGAGAACGTCAAGTTCCAGCTTTTCCTGATCGGCAAGATCCGTGCGCCCGGCAGACTCGAACTGTTCAATGGCATCGCGACGCTGCTTTACCATTTTGTCCAGAACTGCCAGGGCACGTTGATCGTCTAATGATTTTTCATCGACTTCAATTCGCTTCAGTTCGGCCAGAGCCAAACGGATAGTACCCAGTCGTGGTTTGTCGCGATTGCGCATGGCTTCCTTCATGGCTTCTGTCAGTTTGTCTCTGACAATGCAATCACTCATGACACGTTCCTTTTAGGGTTTGTGGGTCCAAAGCTCAATAGTAGTCAACGCGTAAATCATACGATTGATGCAACAGACGGTGACGTCAATTGATCAATACAGACGCTCACGACGACGCTGCTCGCGCTGCAGTTTTTTAAGATGACGCTTAACAGCAGCAGCGGCCTTGCGCTTGCGAACGGTAGTTGGCTTCTCGTAGTGCTCACGACGACGAACTTCAGCCAGGATACCAGCTTTTTCACAAGAGCGCTTGAAACGGCGCAGGGCTACGTCAAACGGTTCATTCTCTTTAACTTTAACAGCAGGCATGCAGAGATCACCTTCCTTTTAATAACAAATGTTGACCATGAATCCGCCCCGGTCAGTGTGACTGAAGGCTAAAAAACTCACGGCTGGATTACAGCCAATGCTGCGCGAATGCGATAATCCGCCCCTGTGATTACTAATTTCATGCTTCGAAAAGACGGGTCTTTACCCAAAGCGGGACGTTAATACTCACACTAACAAGACAGATTAGTCGCAGTTTTTCAAGGGCGCGAATTTTAAAGCTTATTCAACAAAAATGCAAAAAACGCCCACTTAACGTATGATCCTTTTCCTGTATGAAATACCCTGATTTGGGGTTTTTACCAGCCATTTTTTGCACACGTTTTTGATAAACGTGGTTTCACAGGTTTGTTAAATGATTGTTCTCGGGATAGAAACTTCCTGCGATGAGACCGGCATAGCCCTTTATGACAGTGAGAAAGGCTTGCTGAGCGATGCTCTGTTCAGTCAGATTGATATGCACATTGATTACGGCGGTGTCGTTCCTGAACTGGCTTCCAGAGACCATATCCAGAGAGTATTGCCCCTGATTAACGAAGTGCTTGAACAGGCGGACATCAGCAAAGAGCAGATTGATGCGGTTGCCTACACCCGCGGCCCAGGCCTGGTGGGAGCCCTGATGGTTGGCGCCTGTATTGGCAAGGCGCTGGCCTGGGCCTGGGGCATTCCATCGGTGGGCGTACACCATATGGAAGGTCATCTGCTGGCTCCCATGCTGGAAGAAACACCAGTAGCGTTTCCGTTTGTTGCCCTGCTGGTATCCGGCGGTCACACTCAGCTGGTGCAGGTGGATGGCATTGGCCGTTACACGCTGCTGGGCGAGTCAGTAGACGATGCTGCCGGAGAAGCGTTTGACAAAGTGGCTGCGATGCTGGGTCTGGATTATCCCGGCGGCCCTGCTATTGCCAGACTTGCAGGGCAGGGGGTGGAGGGGCGTTTCCGCTTTCCCCGGCCTATGACGGATCGTCCAGGTCTGGATTTCAGCTTCAGTGGCTTGAAAACCTATACACTCAATACGGTGGCTAAATGTCGTGAAGAGGCAAGTGATAAAGAGCCTACGGATCAGGATCGTGCGGATATTGCCCGTGCATTTGAAGAGGCGGTGGTAGCAACGCTGACCATCAAATGTCGTCGGGCATTGCAGCAGACCGGTATGAAGCAGCTGATTATTGCCGGTGGTGTTAGTGCCAATCAATCACTGCGGGCTTCTTTGGAGTCCATGGTGGAAAAAGAAGGCGCTGTGCTACGTTATGCCCGTCCCCAGTTCTGCACGGATAATGGTGCCATGATCGCCTATGCAGGTTGTCAACGTTTGCTGGCTGGCCAGAGTGATGGGCCTGAGGTAGTACCAGTGCCGCGCTGGCCCATGGAAGAGCTGGAGCCGGTCAGTTAGGTTGTCGAGCCTGGGTTATTTGACCTTGTTGTGCTGAGTCTGTCACTGAATCAATAAGAGATAACCACAAAGGCACGAAAACACAAAGCTTAAGAGGGTTGTGGTTTTCTTCACAGGCAACACCCAGGAAGCTAAAACGTTGTGTCTCTGCGCCTTTTTGATTCTGGGGCTTATGCCTTCTGTGTTGCCGTCTTCACGATTACAAGAGAATGAGTCTGACTCCCATGGATAAAGTACGAATAGAAGCCATAGAAACTCAAGCGGTTATCGGTGTTTATGAGTTTGAGCACGAAGCTCCACAGCCATTGGTGCTGGATCTGGAGCTGACGACCGACTTTACCCGTGCGTTTACCAGTGACGACTTACAGGATGCCCTGGATTACGATGCTATTACCCAGCGGGTCAGGGCATTTTGTGAAGGGTCACGGTATCAACTGATTGAAGCCCTGGCTGGCGGGATCATTGCGCTGGTGATGGAACATTACTCTGTGGATAAGGTGGCTGTCACCATTCGAAAGCCGAAGGCTCTGACAAATGCCCTGGCTGCTGTCTGGTGTGAGCGAACTCGTGCGCAGATGATGGGGCAGGAATAGTTAACAGTGACTGTCTTTGTTCTTGGTATTGGTTCCAATGTGAATGCTGAGTATCAGTGTCATCAGATGATCGCCGCACTGGAACAGCAATTTGGTGAAGTCAGGGTCAGTGAGCTGGTGAGAACAAAGGCCGTTGGCCTTAAGGCCCCCGACTATATGAACGGAGTTGTTTGTCTTGAATCAGACATGAGTGCTGATGCATTACAACAATGGTGCAAGATACTTGAAGAGCAACTGGGCAGGGATCGTGAACAAAGCCTTTGCGCTGCGGATATTGACCTTTTGCTGACCGTTAATCCGGCTGAGGGCTTGTTAATTGAAAAACTGGTCAATCAGGTTGAAGAGCCCTGGTTTCGGCCTCTGGTGGCTGAGTTATTAAATGATCGATAAAGGGCGTTGTCAGTAGAGGGTTGGTTTACTGGTCATCGTCAGTCAGCCCAGAAAGAAAGATAAAAAAAGGCCGTCTTGAAGAGACGGCCAGAGGATTCAGGGGTTAGCCTGAAGATACACGGCAATCAGTCAGTGCTTTTTAGACTACTGTTACCTTGGCTCCTGGTATGTTGTTTGCTATCTCACCCCATTTAGGGTCTCTTCCATTCTCTCTGCGGAAGTTCTGTGCGTCGATGAAGCGTCGTATCTCCTGTCGACTCATTGACTCCAACTGTTGCGTGGCACCAGCCAGTTCTATCTGAGCCTGTCGTTTCATGTCATGAACCTGGCTCATAGTGGCTCTGCGAGTTTCCCTGAACTGAGTCAGCTGCGCTTCTCTTCTAGCCTTGAGCTGCTTCAGATATGCTTCACCGGGGTTATCCTCAGAGGTTACACGTGGTGCATCATAGCCAGAACGCGCCGTACCTCGGTTCTCACGCTCAGCTATCATGGCCATGCGCTCCCTGTATCTTTGGCTCTGGTCGGCAGCTTTCATGCTGTCGATTTTCGGCCCAAGGCGCTCACTATCTGCATTGAATTGATTTATTTCTTCTGCACGAGCAAATAAGTGTCCATCCATTACAGATTCGTCATCGCCAGTCTCTGAATCGTCACCAGCACTTAAGGGAACACCAGTTACTGAAGCGGCACGAGGCTCAGATCTTCTTTTTTCTGCTGCCTGCTGCTTATTAAAAGTATCCACGTTTTCCGTGGTCAGGGCGAAGTGAGGTTCCCTTCTCGCGGCTTTTATGTTGTCAAGTGCTTGCTTTGCCTCATCCATCCATGCTTCTATGGGGAGGACTTCCGGCGCTATGACGGGAGGTTCTGGTTCACTGACAACAGGCGTTTCAGGTGTACTGGCAACAACAACTTCAGGTGTACCGTGAAGTTCTGGTGTTGGGTTTCCGAAAACAGCTGCTTTCTTATGTAGACCAACGATGTTGCTATCCCTGACTGCCCAATGTCCTTCTTCACGCAGGCCCCACTCCATGCCCTTTTGATCCCTGTAATCAGGACCAGGCATGTTAACTCCTTTGTAAGCTGGAGCTGGGTTTTGCCTCTTGTCCGGCGTTGGTATGACAATATCATTCACCTGGGCGTATTTATCTTTGTCGACACCGGTTACTCTGCCATTGGCATCTCTGGTAAAGATATCCAGCTCCTTACCTTTCGCATCCTTGTAAACCCAGCCTTTCAAACGCTCAATTTCCAGTCTGTCGCGGGTTCCTGATACTCTTTTTTCGTGATCAGGATGTTCAGGGTCAAGTACAAGTGCGCCGTTTTTCCAATCATCGATGTCTTGTGCACGGTTTTTCTCAGGGGTAAGGTTCGTTTCATTCAGTTCTTTAAGCTCTGCCTGAACCGATGCCAGCTCGCACTCTTTGGCATAGATTGCCAGGTGTCGCTGGTTGAAATCGATATCCTTTTCCAGACGCTGGGTTTCGGCGCTTATTAATGCCGCCAAACGCTTGTCTTCTCTTTCTTCAGCTTGCTTCAGAGCCTGTCGCTGTTCCTCGAGCCTGGTTTCTGAAGTCTTAACCAATGCTTCCATGTTAGCTTTATGCTCTTGAGGCTCTATCGCCATCCGGATGTATTGTGTGGTATTGGCTCTTGGGTAGGCTTCTGCAAAGGCAGCCTTCAAGCTCTCAATGTCTCCAGCAAGGGCTTGTACTTTGGCCTGAAGCTCTTCGTGGTATTGTTTGCTTTCCAGCTTGATTGCTTCAAGCACGTTATCATCAGTACATTTCAGTACCGGACGCTTTGGAGGCTCACCAGGATGAACAGGCTCTTTTTCAGGCGTTTTGCCCTTTTCTTTGGCTTTCTTGTATTTAGCGTCTTCCTCTTTGTAAGCCGATAATTTCTGCTCGTACTCTTCCAGCTCTTTATTGTATTTATTCAGAGCTGATGCCATAGCTGGGTCATTGCCCAATTTCTTGGCAACTTCAGCACTATCTGCATCGAGGAGTTCCCCTACATCGTTACCCTTACTATCCTTCCCTGTAACAACAAGAACTGCGGCACGGGTTTTTTCTGTGGCAGGAGTGAAGGTCCGGGTAGCGTAGTACTTTTTACCGGTTTCTTGATCCTCACGGAGTAAGTTCAGCTCCGGCTTACCGGTTTCTGGGTTCACTCGGAGTGCGTTCAGCTCCAGGTTGCCCGTTTCCAGTTGTGTCTTGAACAAGTGGTTAGCTTCGGCACGGGCTTCTTGCTTCATGACCTCGTCGAGGACTTCACGTTGTGTGACGCCGAAGTGTGTGGCCAGTGCTTTGCAATGAACTTGCTTGTCAAGATCAATGAGCCGTTTCATGGCTACATCTAAACAGGCCTTTTCAAATGCCTGACGGTTTACCCGCTTCTGATCAAGCTCTGCCTTCTCCGCAGCAGCTTTCTGTTCCAGTTTTCTGGCTTCATACTTGGCTGGCTGGAAGATATAGAGGAATCCTTCGTATAGAGGGGTAATTACGTAATCCTGTAGCGGTTTTACTGCAAACTTAACGACGGTAACGATGAGCTTTAAGGGGGCAATGAGGTATGAGCCCACGACTTTCAGCTTAACAATAATACGCTCACCTAGACTGCGTTTGTGAACGACGGTAATTGGCTCTTCTTTTTTCTCTGATTTTTCAGCAGCCTTGTCGTCTGCAGGTTTTCCTGCTGCAGCCGGCTCAGCAGGCTTTTCTGCTGGAGTCGCTTCGGCAGGTGCCTCTTGGGGAGGTATTACTTCGACTTCGTCCGCAAACTTTACATTCTTATGCGCTTCTAAGGCAGAGATACCTTGTTTAACTCTATCAGAAAGCTGTAAACGTGGTGCCACGCTCGGAAATTGGGTTGAACGGTCAACAACTTTGGTGGATTGAGTTAATGCCACAGACTGGGCTTTAGGAACCGAAGACGGTTTAGCTCCAGGTAGAGGTGGCGGGGCTGGTGGGTTGTGAGTGGTAGTTGCTTGGTGTGTTACAGGACCGGGAGTTGCCATGGTATATGTCCTTATTCAGTTTGTTTGTATCTATGATTAGTTACATCAATGGTTATTGACTGAACGTTTGGACAGTTTATTTGGAGTTTTGTTCCAGATTGATATTAATTAATGAAATACCAAAGATTAGAATGTGGTTTGGTGATGCATTAAGAGCTTGAAATAAATATTAATAGCTCTTAATGCTGTGACTTTAATTGCTGATTTTATTTATTCAGTTCAATTGTTGATTGGATTTTCTGAAGCCGTTTCTTTCTTAATGCTTCGCCAACGGCTTTTCCTTTGATGTCTTTAGTTATTACATCTTTGGCTTTAATGGATAAACAGCTATCCAGTAGTTCAATGATCTGGTCTTTTTTAAATTTAACCGTTTCAAAACTATAGGAAAGAATGATAATAAGGCTGATAAAGCGTTCAGGGCGACGCAGAGCATCGGTGGCTTCAAACAGGGTCATCAGGGATTCTGCGTTGATGGTGTGAATCACAGAAGTAAGGTTCTGGGCATGCTCTGTGACGAGACGTGCCATATCTGCATACTCTGATGGTAATCGCATCCTGGATGAAGCGCCTTGAACCGTTCGAACGCTATTGATTAGTTCCGCTTTGGGCTGAGGCAGGAGAGGTGAGAACAGGCAGCCAAACCGGATCAGTGCATTACTGTCTGCCTGGGCAGCCAGATTGAGGTGCAATAAGGTCTGGCTATGGATCAAGGATCTGAACTCGGGCATTACTGCTTGAAGAGCACCGCAGCTTTCCAGAATTTGAAAGTAGACCGAAGGGGTTGGTTCCATCAACGCTCTTGATGTTTCCTGCCATACTCTTTCTGGTACCAGGTGTGAAGCTTCTCCGCTCTTGACCATGTTGCTCATTAATTCAAGCGTTTCTTCAGCAACCTTAAAGCCAAATGGTGCAAGTCTTGCTGCGAACCGGGCAACCCTGAGGATTCTCAGAGGATCTTCCTGAAAGGCAGGCGATATATGACGAAGCCGGCGGTTTTTCAGGTCTTCCTGACCCCCATATGGGTCAATGATGTTCCCGTACTGGTCTTCTGCCATGGCATTGATGGTTAAATCCCGTCTCAGTAAGTCTTCCTCAAGGGATATATCAATGGAGGTGTAAAAGCTGAAACCTCCATAACCATGACCGGTTTTGCGTTCCGTTCGGGCAAGGGCATATTCCTCTTTGGTTTTGGGGTGAAGAAAAACCGGAAAATCCCGGCCAACCGGTTGAAAGCCAAGATCTTTCATCTGCCTGGGGGTTGCACCTATGACAACCCAGTCATTGTCCTTAACAGGCAAACCCAGTAATTGATCTCTGACTGCACCACCCACCCGATAGACTTGCATATATGAGGACTATTCCAGATACAAGAGTAAGAATTGTTGTTTATAGCAAAATGAGGTGTCTTTTTCCTTGTTTAGAATATTATTTTATATTTTTGCTTTCATGGAGAATATTATTTTATAAAAATGGCTCTTTGAATATTCTTTGAAATACTTTTCTCTTTTTAAAGCCATAAAGTATCTCCTATGGAATGTTGGGTGTTGAGGAAAGTACGAAAGTACCCATATATCCGGCTTTGTTGACATAAAATCACAAGGCTTTCCATTTGGGGGCAGAGGGAACAATGTCGGGGTAGTCAGAAGATTACCCAAACCCTTTCTTTCAAGTTTTTGTAATGAGGGAGCGGATGCTCTGGCTTAAGCCACGGAGCTTGTAACCTTATGTCAGCAGAACCTATCTCAATAGAGCCTGATGAAGCTTTTTTTCTGCCCGATAAATTCATATGGACGTAGTTTGACCCTGGAAGGAGGGTAAGGTTATGAATAGTCATCAATGGGTCAATGAAGCCATTGGCAAAATTGAAGCGGACTTTCAACGAAGTGCAGACACGCACCTGATACGACTTGAATTACCGGGGATCAACGGAGTAGAGGTGTATCTTAAAGATGAAAGCACGCACCCTACAGGTAGCCTTAAGCACCGTCTGGCCCGATCCTTATTTCTCTATGCCATCTGTAATGGTTGGGTTGATGAGAATACCACCATTATTGAGTCCTCTTCCGGAAGTACTGCTGTTTCTGAAGCCTACTTTGCCCGGCTACTGGGTTTGCCATTTATTGCCGTGATGCCCAGATCTACATCAGTTCGCAAGATACGACAGATTGAGTTTTACGGTGGCCAGTGTCACCTGGTCAATTGCTCCAGTGAGATTTATGCCGAATCCCAGCGGTTGGCCAGAGAGCTGAATGGACACTATATGGATCAGTTTACTTATGCGGAGAGAGCAACAGACTGGCGGGGTAACAACAATATTGCGGATTCCATTTTTCGACAGATGCAGGCGGAAGAATACCCTGTGCCCAGCTGGATTGTAATGAGCCCCGGAACGGGGGGGACTTCTGCCACCATAGGGCGTTACATTCGATATCAAAAGTTGAGTACCAGATTATGTGTCGTAGATCCGGATCACTCCGTTTTCATGGACTATTACTCCACTGGAGATACAAGCCTGACTATTGATCAGGGCTCTCGTATCGAAGGTATTGGACGTCCAAGAGTCGAGCCATCGTTTATTCCTGGTGTAATTGATGACATGCGTCGTGTGCCTGATGTGGCATCTATTGCGACCATTCACTGGCTTGAGAAGATACTTGGTCGAAAGGCAGGCCCGAGTACAGGAACTAATTTATACGGTGCCCTGCAAATTGCTTCTGAAATGAAATCCAATGGTCAGGAAGGTTCTATCGTTACCCTGTTGTGTGACCCAGGTGATCGCTATCTTGATACTTGTTATAACCCTGACTGGATTGCTGCCCAGATTGGGGATATACAACCATGGATTGAGGAACTCTCCCTGCTGACTGGCAAATAAAGCTAGCCCTGATATTTCATAAACTGTCCTGAGTTTCGTGCAGAAGCTTGTGGTTCCGAGGAATTTTGTTAGGGAGTGCTGTACTGGTGCGTACGGTCTACTGAGCAAAACTTTCTCAGAGCCGCAAGGGGCAAGTGATACCAATTGAATTTTCTAACTACTGTATAACTGCCCAATCACGGGAGCACAGACTGAACAGTCGACCAGCTTCGCTGCAAAGGTTATTCCAAGCTTCACAGCAACAATCTACAATATTTTCATAACCTGAAAATGCTTTGTTTGATAAGTCATGCTCCCGCATCCACTCCCATAGCCTTTCTGAGCTGTTTAACTCCGGTGCGAATGGT
>NZ_LUKQ02000150.1 GCF_001647025.1 Endozoicomonas atrinae | reverse complement strand
CCGCAGGCTGGGGAAGTGGTTGGGCAGTGGGCAACGCTATCCGATTTAATACCGATGGCTGCCTTGCTCCGGTTTGGATTTGCCGAACCGTACTCGCCGGACAAGGCACCGAAACCAATGATGATTTCACACTACAGATTCGGGGGGATGCTGACTGATGGCAGGGCTATGGTTTCATCAAGATAATTTGGCAGCAAAAGTCGTATCTGATGCCATTGCTGACAGTGCCAATGAGGGTATGTATTACGGGGAGAAAATTGCACTTCAAATGCTCGTGTATATTGATAGTAGCAATGCCAGTGAGACAGTGCCTTTATTCAGTTCGTTAAGTAATACCAGCAATCCTCCTGACCGATTTTATTTTGAGGCACTTGTCGAAAGTGGGAAATTACGATTGCAAACTTTCGATAGAAATACTCGACAAATGGTAGGTTACTTTTCGGAGCCTATCCCTTTTGATCAGATGATCGAAATTAAAATAATTCACGGCAACCCTTATCCATATATTCATGCGTGGGTAAATGGAACAAAACTAACCGTTGAGTCATTCTCAGGCAGTACTAATAGCTCTATTGTTTTCGGATACTTTCAGGCCACCATAGGAGGGGTAAGAGAAAGTATCCCTCAGTCAAAAGGGGTTCTGTTTTCCTACATAAAAATCATCAACGATAATAATTTCCCATCAGATACCTATGCTTCTTATTACGTCACTGAATGGGTGATTGATTTTGAAGATGAGGCAGACCCCTTCAAAGTAAAAACCAAAAGAAATAATGTACTCGGTGAACTCAATGGGAGCGTGACTTATCAGACGGAAAACATCGTCTGGACAAGTGGCAACACACCGCCAGCAGATACCGGCGGTGGAGGTGGTAGTGGCGGTGGTATCGTTGTCCCCGGCAACGGCAACACCACACAGGTGCAGGGCAGCATAACCGAGAACGATTTACCCGTCGCCCGTCGAGTGTTTGCCATTACCGAAGCTGAGCTAACTATTGATGGCAGTCAGGAAACCACACAGGCAGTGCTGGCTAACGCTATCAGCAGCGAGATCGATGGAAGCTATACCCTCGACACCAGCCCTTATGAAGGCACCGTCTTTGTTATAGCTGCCGATGATTACGGCACCGTCTGGCAACCCGACACTGCTTATGTCGTAGGCGACGTTATCAGACCGCCAAACTTCCAGGGCTATATCTACCATTGCACCCTGGCCGGAACGACCAGCAGCACCGAGCCGATCTGGTGGTTTGAAACCGATAGCAGTCAGAGCATCGGAACCGCACAATTTCAGGCAAAGCCATTTAGCCGACCGTTAGCACACGGCCCGATCCTGCCGACCATTGTTCCCAGTGCATAACGATGGCTTACGACCCCTCCGCAAGCACCGATTTTATATTCAGCCTGCAGGCTTACCAGCCTGCGGTGGATTTCGCTTTTTATCCACAGAAGACATACGCCTTTACCACACCGCCCTCCGTTGTCCGTTTTTGCCAGAGCCAATGGCAGACCAGCCAGCCACAGCAGCGTGACCACAGCGCCGCCTATGGCAGCAGCCTGACTATAGATGCCACCAGAGCGCAAAGCAGTCATCAGGCCACACCGCTGGAAGCCCATGCCGTCGGGCTTTTCTGGGGCGAGGTGGCGAGTTTGCAGGAAACCGTACAAATTAGTCATGGCCAGAGCCAGGACAAAGAGAACCGCATTAGAGGACACTGGCAGCAGTCGCCCACCAAGCAGCGCCACCAGCGCCAGGGATGGGACAACAGCCTCCAGCCCCAAGACCATCGCACCGAGCATGACTGGCAGACGCCAGCCGAGAAAGACACCCTGCGGCTGGCCAGCTTTCGACGTGTGGATGAATTCAGCCCACCGCACCAGCAGGAAAACCTCGGCTACCGGATCCCCGAAGCCAGCCTGCTGAACTTTCAGTTTGCCGGGCAGAGCTACACACCGGCCACCAGCCCTGACGTGTTTTTCAGGATGGGCAGAGCCATCGAGCAAAAAGTAATCCAGCCAAGGGACAGCCGAACCGGTTTCAGCTTTCAGAGCAACCGGCAGCTGGACGACCCGGTGGTGATTCCCTGGGGCTTAGGACAGAAAGCCAGGGATGAAAGTGTTACCGGCAACTATGGCGGCGAGACCGACCCGAACGTGGTAGAGAAACCACAACCCGAGCAGCCAGAGATCAGGGAGAGTTACCTGCTTATGAACGTTATCAGCGTGGTCACCTTACCAGAGCGCACCCCCATCGAGCTGAACGATTTGGAAATAGAACTGGATATAGACAGCTTCAGCTGGAACCTCACCGGACAGCTATGGGGAGCGTCCAGCCTTTCCATGATAGAACCGGATGCCAGTGGCCCGAAACAGGTAGAGATAAACATCAACGGCTGGGTCTGGGTATTCATTATTGAGCGATACAGCACTGACCGTCGATTCGGTAACGAACGATACACCGTGACCGGCACCAGCCGCAGCCAGCTGCTCGCCGCCCCATATGCACCGATGCGCAGCAAAAGCAGCGCCAGTGACATCAACGCCAAACAGGCCATCAGTGAGGAGCTGGCCAATACCGGCTTTAACGCCAGCTATCCCAACCTGAACGACTACAGCACCCCTGACTGGATTATTCCCGGTGGTACGTTCAGCTATCAGCACCAGACGCCCATGGAGGTGATTGCACGACTCACCACCAGCGCCGGATCAGTGGTGATTCCTGCCCGAGACAGCGACCAGCTGAATATCCAACCCCGTTATCCGGCAAGCCCTTGGAACTGGGGCACCGCCACGATGGACAGGATTATTCCCGCCAGTATGGTCATCAGCCTGAGCGCCAGCTGGCGACCCGAACCGGAATACAACGCCGTCTATGTTTCAGGTACCCATGCGGGCGTGGCTGTCAACGTAAAACGCAGCGGAACGGCAGGGGATGAACCAGCGCCGGATATTTTGGAAGACTGGCTGACAGAGACCCAGGTGAACACCGAACGAGGCAGGAACGAACTGGCCAAAGGCGGTCACCAGAGCATCACCACCATCGAACTGCCGCTGACCGACACCAACACCGCCCCCGGACTCATTGAGCCAGGGATGCTGGTCGAGGTTCAGGATATAACCGGCGATTGGCAGGGGCTCTGTTTAGCCACCAGTATCAGTACATTTGGCGAGGGAACCGTTATTCAATCGGTTGATCTAGAGAGGCATTTTTAGGGGGTGCCCGGTGCAGGGTACACCGGGACTTTATACGCACAGGATGCCTTATCTCGGCATCTAAATAATAGACGTCGAGGAAATTATGGCAACCACCAATATCTGGCAGCAATTCAAATCGCTTCTACCCGAAGGAGCCAGGACCGTCGTCACCATAACCAGCAACAACGGTGACGGAACCAGCAGCGCAACAATGCGAGATGGTGCAGTTATCAGCGTACAGGGAGAGAATGTACCAGCAGGGAGGAATGCACTGATACAAAATCGGGTGGTTAAGGCAGAGCTACCAAGGTTGGCAGCTTATGAAGCAGAAGTGTGAGTCGGTATAGATTGTCAGATATGCCCAGACATTAGCCCAGATCACTTGGGAATTTTTGTTTCTGGTGAAGAACTCTCATTACACGAATATCAGTACCATCAACCAAATATGACACAATCATTGATACTTCTGGAATGATCAGCAATCTGCCACGGATGCCTTCACGCTCAACCCCCATAAGCGGTTGTACTAATAAGTTTTCAACTTTCACTTCAATGATCAGATCAGTCTTTTCTGCTGCTTCAGGATTAAAATCGTAAAGAAACTCAAAGATCTTTTCCCGATCATTCAGAGACTCTTCTTCCCATAAGATCATTAATGGTTGCCTCTATTGCGAATTTTTGCTTTGCGCTTAGCCATCTCATCTTTGGCTTTATCGTGTTCAACAAAATCCGATGATCCAGAGTCAAATTTCTCAAATGCCTGGTTGACTTGCTGGGTTAGCCATTGATCGTGAGAGGATAACTTCCGCTGTTGTTCAGCCAGTTGCTCAGTAAACTCCCGGCATGCATCACTGATAGTACGCCCCTGACTTTCAGCCATTTTTTGAGCCAGGCGTTTTGTTTCCTCATCGACGCGAAATTGTATTCTTGTTTCCATCATGGCCTCCTTATTGCTGTGAGTACAAATGTTAGCACAGTATAAGGCGGCTCACAAAAATGAGTTAGGTGATTTGGCTATATCAGCATGAAACACGGTCAATCCAATTAGCCCCTCAAACGCCCCTCGTTTGGAAATTCAAAAATTATATGCAAAGAAAATAAAGAGTTAAGTTTATTTTGACGCGGGTTCAAATCCCGCCGCCTCCACCAAATAGCAACCCCGTAGATTATTGATCTACTGGGTTTTTCTTTTCAGAAAGTCTTACTGCAGTATTGCCAGTTTTTAAGGGGTTATTGTTGACTCGGTAAAGTCTGGACTATCGGGTATTTTATTACCTCCAGTCTTCCCTGAGCTTATGGAGTCCAGATAGTAATCGGTTGTATCCGGTTGAAATCCGGGATCTTCATTCGGCATGCTTTGTCGTGTTGTAACGGTCATAACTGGTGATATTGTCATGATGTTTTTCCACATCATTTCACCAATGGTGGTCTGAGATATATCTGCTCCAGAACCTGGGTGTGGTGCAGACATTTCCAGAATATTGGATGGATAGGCAATTGCTGGGAGCTTATGTTGATCACAGAAAGCTTTTATTTCCTGAAAACAATTTCCATCTCTGATCCAGCACTGCTTAAGAAATAAAAAATTAGTTTCCATCAGTTTTTTGAACCACTGAAACTGCGCTTCATCTGATGAGAATAGTTCAGTAAAGAATTGTTTAAGATGCATTGTTCTGTATTTTTTTGGGTCTAGTTTTAAACTTAATAATTCCTCTTCACGAAAGCTATCGGTTTTTTGCTCTGTAACTGCCCAACGGAAAAGGGCGTCATGATATACTGCTGGGTCTTTATGATTGTAGCTTTCTCGAAGTAAGGGTATTTCATCTCTATTTTTAACAAAAACATACATCCGACCGCTTTCTTTATCTCTCCCACAGTCTATATCTGGTATTTTTTGCATGAATTGAGCAATGTTTTCGGATGTTTCGAATGTCGTTGAAACTAAATTCCAGAAATGTTCGGTCATATCTGAATTATCAACAATCATAAGTACCGGTATTTTACTTTGGTCGTGAAGTGGCTGATTCAGGTTTGCCAAATTTGCAAGGCATTGAACGCCACCAGTAGCAATTACAGTGAATGGACGTAATGCGGGGTCAGCATACTTTTCAGCTTGACTGATAGGATCATTACCCACAGCAAAGTTAATGTATTGACTAGGGTACTGGGTTGGTGGAATGGTACTGACCAGCTTTCCATTTTTCCACAGAATTGCATGTTTTTCTGGAGGAGCCTTTTCTGGTGTGTCGCCTGTATAACTGCAGGAAGTTTCCGTAAGAACTGATGGCATCATAAATCCGGAACCTTGTTTAAGTATGATGATATGAGCCTTAGACTGACTGGACAGCTTTCTGTTCACTGCATTCTTTTACTATTGAGTCTCATTGGATGGGAGGGGGGAATGACCTGGATTAAACCAGATTTACTGCTAAATCGCAGGGCATCCACATTCTGTTTGCCTGATATCAGCTTCCATCAACCTTCCTTTGTTAAGGAGCTGGTTTTTCTGCTTTTGGCGAGAACGCTTCATTCAGAAACTGTGCCACGGCACTAAGCGCTTGTTGATGGGCTGTGGGGTTAGCGTTTTTATGGCCAGAGATATCAAAACCGTGACCGGCTTCCGGGTAGGTAATGCTGCGCACAGGCAGGCCCCGGGTTATCCATTTATTAGCCATCGCTTCACATTCAGTGGGGTTAACCGTTGTGTCCTTACCAGCATTAATGATGAGCAACGGCGTAGGGTTGCTGTAGGTATAGCGTGCCCTTGAAGGAAGCCCACAGTAGGGGTAATACACAATGGCTGCCTTGACGGACTGTAATGCATCGGGTGGCACTGAGGCCAAAGCGTAAGATGTATTGCCGTGATAGGACAGGGCATCGTGAATGGTCCAGCCTCCATGGGAGTAGCCAAGTAACGCGATATTGTCGGTGTCCGCCTTTGGGTGCTGGCGAATGGCTTCTAAAGCAACGTATATATCTCCTGCCCGTTCAGCGCCCCAGAGAGCGTAACCCCTGCATACGGTGTCTTCATCAAGCCCCCGGCCTGTGTGACTGTCAACCATGACGGCCATGTATCCCTGTTTGACCAGCCAGTCCATCCTCGGTTCAGCTCTTTCAGGCTTTACTCCCTCACAGCCGGGTATAATCAGCACGACAGGAAAAGGGCCGTTGCCAGTGGGTGTCTCAATCGCCATATGGGGTATGACGATATCATTTAATTGCTGCCAGCTTTGAGTGTCAGCAAGAATTGTGTTTTTGTATGGCCATAGCCCAATAAACGAAAGCAGTGTGACAATCAGCAAAAGGAAGATGGACAGCCGAAAGGCCAGCTTTCGAGTACGGTTGTTAACAGCAGGCATGATTTTTTACTCCATGCTTTCTGGCTGTGTAAGACAGTTTAGCGTTGGTGCTAAAGAGTAATAATTGGTGCAGGATAAAATGGTTTCTTATCGAAGGAGAAGAACAGGGCTTTGATAGTAGCAGCTTTCGATAATGATCACTTACCGTCGTTGTTACTGCAGCCAATAGCTTCCATAGAAAGCATCGAGCTGTGGCTCCTGGTAACTTCGCGACTATTCATTGCCCCTGGTTAAAATGTGAAGCCCACACGTTCAATGATCCCTGCAACCATCATCAGATACATTAAAAAGCCCAGACCATTGCCGACCCAGATGGTAGGATTTTTGTGGTAAAGGCCGTAGATAGTCCACAGAAGGGCAATAAAGGAATACAACGACCAGGTTGTGAGAGAGAGTCCCAGGGCATATTGCCCATGGGAGAAGTAGAGTTTGTATAGTTGAGGCAATGTGGCGATTGGGCTGATGAGTCCCATCACCAGCATAACGGGTTCGAGTGCTTTTCCAATACGTTCAATCAGAGTCATTGCCGTCTCATCAATGGTTTATTGCTACCAGCGTATCTTGAGAGCATAGAAATGCCGGCACAAATCAGCAATCCTGCCTTTAAGTAGCTGGCCATATGGAATTGAATATTTCTGGGTGAGTGGTTAGTTACTTATACTCAACCCCCGAATGTCGGTGCATCACCTCGTCAAATCCCGCCACCTCGACGATAACGATCAGGTAGATTGCTGGTCGATGGTTACTGTTGTGTTTACTAACCAGCTGGTTAGTCAGTTCTATGGCAACAAATGGTAAGGTACTGAAAATCGTTTAATGGACTATTCGATATGACCAGACGTTACCTTTTTGAAGAGCTGCCGATGAACGGCATATACCGGGGAGACAGTCGCATTCCCCATCATCTTATGACCTCCGAAATTGAGAATGCTCTGAAGATCTTCCGGCAGATGAGAGAGTTCCTGTACGTTGAGTTCAGGCTGGGGAAACCCACTTACGTGTTTTTAATGCCAGATACCTGCCCGTCCACAAGGTATGACTGGGCAAAGGTCTCTCTCACTGATCGCGGTGATATGAAGTATGTGTTTGTCTATAACGATCCGCACCCTGAAGAGCGGTGGTGGATTGATTATCAGCCAGTGAATGATTCAGGTATTCCGGTCAGTACTGAGCGGTGTGTAGGCTGGTTTATCAATGAGTTTGTCGCCTTCAGGAAGGCTCGGGAGATTCTTGCGCAACCGAACAGGGCCAGCAAAGTAAACTGATGGCACTCAGTGGTGACTTTCACATCAGTGATGTTAAGAGCTGACTCCTTTGGGTTAGTCTTATTGTTTCATTGTCATATTGGTGGAAATTGCCAGTGCTCATAGACTTGATTGTTGTATGAAACTGAGCAGCAGCATTGGCTACTTCCGGATACGGTATTTGTGCTTTTTTTCGCAGAGCTCCATGAGCTTTATCAATCAGGTGTGCCCTGAATGGACTGTCTTTGTCCAAAGACATCACAACTTATTGGAAAATTATTTTTGATTACCTGTCTACAGGGTAATGCTAAACAGTGGCCCTTCGGGATGGATTGGATGCAGGGTTGAACATCTTGAACAGGGAACGATCATGTCCTGAGCTGTTCGCATTTATGCCCTGTGGGTATTGCCTGAGTACTTGTATGGCCAAATGGTTGAGTGGCCAGTTAGTGTTTCTCTGGTCAGGTAACTATTGCCGCTTCATAACCGGGCCTGGCGATGCAGAGACTCATTCTGTATCTGAAATTCCTTAGGCTCATGTGATGACTACTCATCGTTGCCTGAGTCATGATTGCATGATATTTATCTCAAGAGCAGGTAATCACTGATGAGTTTTCTAACGAGAGCCTGTATGATAGGCATCGTTAAAAGTGATATTAGTTTTTTATGAAAAGATTTGATGTTCCGAGCGTAGTCTCTCTGCATATCCTTCATAAACCAAAATAAAACTTCTAGCTGAACGGCTTTGCCTGCAAAGCCTCCCTATAGTATTTGAATATCAGGATATGAGTATGTCTACCTCTAAAGGAACTGTTAAGTGGTTTAACGACGAGAAAGGTTTCGGTTTTATCAGCCAGGAAAACGGTGGACCAGACGTGTTTGCCCACTTCCGTCAGATTGCTACTGAAGGCTTCAAAACCCTGACCGAAGGACAGCGCGTTGAGTTCCGTGTAACTCAGGGCCAGAAAGGTCTTCAGGCTGAAGAAATCCGTCCTCTGTAAGGCGGATTTTGCCCGGTTTCAGACTGGGTGATTCATAAAAAGGCAGTACTTTTCAGTACTGCCTTTTTTATTGTCTGCCATAAAGGGGTCCAAAGGACTAATTCAGGAACTTGCCCAGCAGCTGCATCATCTTTTCCCGTTCAATGGGTTTGGTAAGGTAATCATCCATGCCGCTGGCCAGTGCTTCATTGGTTGATCCGGTAAAGGCATTAGCACTGAGCCCAACGATGGTACCTCTTTCTAACCCATTATCCTGCTCAAACTGGCGGATGGTTTCCGTAGCCTGGTAACCATCGATGACGGGCATTTTACAGTCCATGAATACCAGATCCCACTGTGAGTAATTGCTCTTGTACAGGTCAATGACTTCCTGACCATTGTTGGCAAATACTGGTGCTATATTAACCTTTTTAAGCAGCTGTTTGATGACAAACTGGTTGGCTTTGTTGTCTTCAGCAATCAGTATTTGTTTACCGGAAAGTTCCATAGGTAGTCCCTGGTTGTTAGTGCTGAATCCTTTCAGTCTATTTATCTGCGATGTTACTGAGCTGTTTTTGATATATCCGCTTCCGGTTACCCGGACAGCCTGGCCTACGCAGTTAAATGAAATGACAGTCTTATCCGTAAGACTAGCAAAAGTGGCCTTATCCCCCGCTAAGAAGAGGGGGTGGAACTGGGAAAAGAACCTTATGTCAACAGATTCTTGGACATAAGTGATTGAAATTATGCCGGTTTCCTGTGGTTTTGCCTGGATAAGAGTGGGCTCAATACCTGTTCCGGTCCCTGTTCATCATAACCGGCGTTATTAAGGGGCTGACACAATACGGTATGAGGGTCTTCCCAGGGGCTGGACTTCTTCTTTTCAGAGCGGAGTGAACGGGCGATGGAGAACTCGCTGGTACCCAGCTGGCGAGCATGCTCTTCGCTTTCTGCCCTGACAATAGCCTCTCCACGGTAGCGGCTGCTCTGCCACTTCATGGGAGCGTGATCCACAGGATATAACTTATAAATAGCCATAACGACCTCCCTGTCAGATACATTGCACTTTTTATTAATCTAGCAATGCTTTTTAAGGCCGGTTTATTTTTAATAGAAAAAAAGCAGCGGGCTGACTATTGGTTTTATTGCTCTGAAAGGTTCTTTTCCCACGTAAACAGCAAGTTAGCTGTCTTTTCTGGTATCCGGTGGTTTGGTTGACGAGGTGTCTGGAAGTCACTACTGCTGATATGATTAACTCGCACTTATATTCAGGGCTGATAATGAAACGGAAAACCACTCTGACAGGTCTGTGTAGCTTGATGGGGATTGTTATTGCTGTTGTGCTGCTGGTTGCCTGCTCCTCCGGGGGCTATACCGGCCCGGTATCTGATCATTTTGATGGCAGGCAGTTTCATAACCAGGTCAAAACCCGTGATAAAACGGTTATGGATCTACTGAAATGGCGCTTTAACCGGAACCAGGCTGAAGATGCCTGGCGCAGCATAGACCAGAAAGCCAGTGTTACGGTACCAGAGCAAAACCGTGATGGTATTCTGGCGACGTTTGTGAACCATGCCACGGTACTGGTTCAGGTTGGGGGAAAGAACATTCTCACTGATCCGGTATGGTCAGAGCGGGTCAGCCCTGTGTCGTTTATTGGGCCGAAGCGTTACCACCCACCTGCCCTGGACATCAGTGAACTGCCGCCTATTGATGCCGTGGTGATCTCTCATAACCATTATGATCATCTCGATCTGGCAACATTGAAGCAGCTGGAAAAACACTCCAGCCCGCTGTTTATTGTAGGGTTGGGTAATCGTGAGCTGCTGGCTAGTGAAGGGTTGACCCGGGTGGTTGAGCTGGACTGGTGGCAGGATCATGCTTTGGGGGATGGTGTCATTATAACCGGAACGCCCGCACAGCACTGGTCGACACGTACTCGTTTTGATCATAACCGCACACTCTGGCTGGGGTATCTGATCAGTGATCCGGACTCCCGGGTCTTCTTTGCCGGTGATACCGGTATGGGGCCGCATTTCGCTCAGATACATAAACGCTTTGGTTCTGTAGACCTTGCCCTTCTGCCTATTGGTGCCTATTTGCCCCGCTGGTTTATGAAGGATAATCACCTGTCACCAGACGACGCTCTTAAAGCACATAATATTCTCCGGGTGCAACAGAGCATGGCCATTCACTTTGGTACGTTTAATCTTGGTGACGATGGGCAGGATACTGCCAGTAATCGCTTGAGGGCTCTGCTGGAAGAAAAGCAGAATCAGAAGGCAGATTTTATGATTCTAGAGCCTGGAGGACAGATTCACCAGAAGGTGGATAAAGCGCTGTTGTCAGACGCCGGCAGTCAATTTTCGGTACAATAAGAGGATTACTGGCCCTGAGGCCAGTAATTAAAAAAGGCATGAACGTTGTCAGATCATGCGCTCGTTGGCAGGGAGTATTCGTGGAATTGACTGGGAGAATGCCGAGCAGACCTTGTCTCCTTCCTTTTGTGCCTTTTTGGCCTTTGTGAGTTCTGCAATTCGCTTTTGGAAGCGCTCCAATACGCGTTTTGACTCATCCTTTGTCATACGTGAATACTCTTTTTTACCATCGAGATAGTTCACCAGGTCCTTTTTAGTCACTTCATCCAATCCTGAAGCGTGGATCAGCTCTTTGGTTTTCTGGATATAACTTTCGCGAGCGACCTCGTTCAGCTCTTGACTAATCCCCCCCAGGGCTTTTTCCTGTTCCAGTTTTATGTTCTGCATTTTCTGCCAGTTGGGCCGGCGTCTCAGCACAACGATAGCGCGAGAACGTTGACTGAGTCTTTCCTGGTTATCCGTATGGTATCCAACTTTGGATAAGGCAAACGGCAGGTCTTTTGTTTCATCAACAAAACTCTTCATTTGCTGTACGGTTTTTTCATCGGGTATGCGATCACCATCACCATTGATTTTATGAAAGGATTTGAGATGAATGGTTTGCTCTACAGGGGATTTATGACGGTCTTTGAAGTGGATTCTGATCCGTAAAACAGAACCGGTTCGTTTCACCCTGATCAGCAGCTTTGCTCTGTACTTTCTTGCCACTTTTCTCAGTTTGAACTTCCCTTTCTTTTTCAATTTACCGCCTTTGGGCTTATATCTCTTTCCTCCGCCAATATTCATGGCAGGCAGGATAGTATAGCGAGCCATTTTTACACCCTCCTTGTGTTGTGTGACAGCTGTATTATGCGCCTCTGCTGTTGGTTATGGTAAACATGAGTGTTAGGAATACTGACATTTCCAGTGGTTGACTTGTTGTTATAGGTGACAGGATGGATAGTTGTATTTGCTGCTTATTCTTTGATTTGTAACCGGTGATTGGTACGGTTTGTTGATAAATTACGCTTTTATGGCGGCGCTGAATCCGTCATTATAGTGCTCCCGTTGGCTGAGGCCGACGGCATGTTGGTTTTCAAGGGTGTCTCAGAAAATCTATTGCTCTGCGTATTTTTTCTGAGGTGTCCAGAGTTATTTGGGCAAGGCAGTCGATGACAGCAGAAAAAAGTAATATTTCTGACCAGAGCATCCAGGAACAGGAAAAGCAGCTGGCACCTGAACAGGATGGTTCCGCTATGAGTCAAGAGCTTCCGGAAGAGGCCAGGAAAATTCTTGAAAGGCTGCACAACCGGCCTGAAAGTGACGTGATGAATTCAGAAGCACTTCGTCTGGTCAGAATTCTCTGGCCGAGTGCTTTTAATGTGTCGGACCCCAGACCTCTCAAGATCGGAATTCACAAAGAGATGGCAGAGGCAAACCTGCTACCTGAACATATCATTCCAGTTGCGCTTCGATTTTTTACGTCCATGGAACGCTATCTCGAGAAGATTAAGCCCGGTGCTACCCGTATTAATCTTCAGGGGCAGGCGGCAGGTCGGGTGAAACTTCGTGAAGCCGTGGATGCGGAAATCAAGCTCTATACTCAGAGCAGTGACTTTATCACAACGAGAGACCGGGTCATTATCAAGAAGATTCGCTTACTTTCTGTGAACAAGCAGGCTTGAGCAATCTTCTCTGCTTTTAAGTGTAAAAACTGCTTTTCTCCCTCTCTGTAATGGCTATAATCCGGTTTATATTGAGGGAGTAGCCTGCCGTAGCCAGTTTTGACTGACAGGTGTATACATCAACATGCATTGACCGTTCGGTCATGGTGTATACGATGCTTGCTAAACAGCAGCATTTGGCCAGACTCAGATGATGGATACCAGCAAGAGGGCCTGGTGCCTGTCGTCTGGTTGGCATGCCCTCAGTGATTCCCACTCATGATTTCCATCTTTCAGTTTATTCTGGCAGTTGCTGTTGGGTTTATCGTGCTTTGCTGGAGTGCAAACCGCCTCGTTGAAGTAGCGTCCACCCTTGCATTTCGTCTGGGCATGCCTCTGCTGACCATCGGTGTTACGGTGGTTGCTTTTGGTACCTCTGCTCCTGAGTTAATGGTTTCTTCCGTTGCGGCGTTTAATGGCTCCGGTGGTATTGCCATCGGTAATGTGGTTGGCTCGAATATCGTCAATATCGGTTTGATTCTGGCGATTGGTGGACTGATTGCTCCTTTGGTCGTTAAGGCACGGATTGTCTACCGCGAACTTTCTATCCTGCTGATAACGACCATTGGTGCTGCTCTGATGTTAATGGACGGTACATTGAGCCTGTTGGATGGGATTATTTTTTCGGTTGCCTTTTTGGCCTACAGTTTCTATC
This sequence comes from Endozoicomonas atrinae, assembly GCF_001647025.1. GTDB lineage: Bacteria > Pseudomonadota > Gammaproteobacteria > Pseudomonadales > Endozoicomonadaceae > Endozoicomonas > Endozoicomonas atrinae. The sequence goes on along the minus strand of NZ_LUKQ02000150.1, from coordinate 556 downwards.
TGCTGAAGTCATCTACTGGCCAGGAAGCCGAGCAGGATATACCCGTGCTCCCGATCAGTACTCCCAGGGCATTTGCAGAGTCTCTCGTTATGCTGGTGATTCTTGTGCTGGGTTCCCAGCTTCTGGTTTGGGGAGCTAAAGGTATCGCCCTGGCGATGGGAGTTAATGAGCTGATTATTGGCCTGACGCTGGTGGCTTTTGGTACCAGCCTTCCTGAGCTGGCGGCAGTCGTTGTCAGTGCACGGAAGGGGCTTCACGATATGACGGCAGCTACGGTCATTGGTTCCAATATCTTTAATATTCTTGCTGTGCTGGGGCTGTCCGGTGTCGTCGGTCAGGGTATTACTGTGGATGCAACAGCTCTTCGAACTGATATTCTAACCATGGTTGTCATGACCATTTTGTTAGCGGTTGTCGTTTATTCCAGTAATACCAATTTCATTTTCAAAATATGTCACGAATTCTGCGATTGCCTTTATACTTTAAATAGCCTGTTGTTCATCCCGTTAATGTCATGCCTAAAACTCCCGATTTTCCTGAAAACTTTCACGATGCA